>PSRN01000202.1 GCA_003176075.1 Bdellovibrio sp. | reverse complement strand
TTGAAGCGATTTTCCCGGGAAACACTCGAATTCTACGATGAACTCCTGCTTGAACTCCGCATCGGCCGGTCCGTGCGATCAGCTTTCGAGCACATTCAGCAAGACAGACGATTCAGCTTTTATACGCAAGAATCCATTCAATGTGTCTTGAAGGGAAACAATCCGGCTTCGGCGTTCAAGAATTCACAAATGAAGAATCGGATAATGGAACTGCGTCGATTGCTCGACGCTGGCGGCAGGATCGTCGAAAGGGTGCAGTTCCTCCGCCGGAACCATCGCATCCAGGAGGGTTTTCGTCGAAGGTCCAGAATCGCGACACAACAGGTCCGATCACAGGCCGCTGTCGTGGTCCTTCTCTACTTAGGTCTTTTAGCAATACAACTGAACGCCGGAACAGTCCGCCTTTTTTCAATCTGGGTCATGGCGGGCAACTTGCTCTTGATGTTGGGCTTAATCTCACTTCGTTGGGTGATGAGGTCTTTCAAATGGAAGGTTTAGCGCCGAGTCTGCGCCTCATCTTGACGGTTGGCGAAAGTCTCCAGCGGGGAGAATCCATCCGCCAAGGAATTAAGAACTTTATCGAGCAGGATGCAAGTCCATTTTCCGAATCTGTCACACGTTGGATCATTGAGCGGGACCGCCAGGCAAACGGATTCGCTGAACTGCGCAAGCTGACACGTTCGGAGCTTTACCTGTTGAAACTCTTGGAACGCGGATTGCGTGGCGAGCCCATTCTGCCGGCTTTGCGGGAGTTGGAAACGGAGATCGTCGAAAAGTGTGAGTTGCAAATCGATGAATTTATCGAAACATTGCCGCTCAAATCGCTTGTTCCACTTCTCTTATTTATTTTTCCAGCATACTTGCTGCTGCTTCTTGGCCCTTTGGTGGAGTCCCTTACCAAAGGTTTGCAATAGCTCAAAATGCTTGATGGGTTCGCATTTCCTGGGATAGGCTCGACTTCTTGACTGCGGAGGTGCCGAAAGGTACCGACTTCTTAGAGAGGGGTAATGGGACATAAACAATCACAAAATCTGCGGCTCTTGGTTGCCGAATTGATCAAACAGGAGCTCGATCACGCAAAAATTCGCGCCTTGGCCGATTCCACGGGAGTGGCCTATGCCGAAGATCCGCTGGACCTTATGACCCGAGTGCTTCATTCGATTGACAAACTGAGCCAGCGGCAGAAAGTGAAAACCAAGTCGGTGCCTGTACCACCTCTGCATAAGAGAAAAACTGATGAAACGAATCCATGAAAGCATTCTCGAAACGATCGGGTGGACTCCGATTGTCAGACTGAAGCGCATCGCGCCCGACTCGATCCATCAGTATTGGGCGAAGTTGGAATTCATGAATCCGGGCGGATCGGTCAAAGACCGCATTGGCCTTCATCTGATCGTCCAGGCGGAGAAGCGCGGGCAGTTGAAACCTGGCGGCACCATCATTGAAGCGACTTCCGGGAACACCGGCTTGGGACTGGCGATGGTGTCGGCCGTCAAAGGATATTGTTGTATCTTCGTAATGCCCGACAAGGTGAGCGAAGAAAAGCAGGCCCTTCTGCGCGCCTATGGGGCGCAGGTGGTGATCACTCCTTCGGCTCTCAGTCCTGAAGATCCCGGGAGTTATCAATCCACCGCTTTACGCCTCCACCAGGAAATCCCAAACAGCTTTTACGCCGATCAGTTTCACAACGCCGACAACCCGTTAACCCATTACCAAACCACTGGACCTGAAATTTGGGAACAGATGGGCGGGAAGCTTGATGCCTTTGTCGCCGGAGCTGGAACCGGCGGAACCCTTTCTGGCGCCGGGAAATTCCTGAAGGAAAAGAAGCCCACGATTAAGAACGTATTGGCCGATCCGATGGGCAGCATTCTTTTTGATCTTTTTTATCAAGGACGTCCCGTTGATCCGACAAAACCCTATAAGGTTGAAGGCGTTGGACAAGCCATGCTGCCGATGAACATCCACCTGGACTGGTATGATGAAGTCCTGCATGTGAACGATCGCGACGCCTTTCAACTGACGCGAAAGATCGTCTCCAGCGAGGGGATTTGCGTGGGCCCCTCGGGCGGGATGGCGATGGCCGCGGCTCTCGAGTACGGACAGCGCCTGAGCAAGCCCGCGAATATTCTTGTGCTCTTTCCCGATACCGGTCGCGGCTACCTCAGCAAGGTTTTCAATGATCAATGGATGCGGGAGAACGAATTATTATGAAAAAAGGAATACGCCGCGAACTCGGATTCACGACCCGGGCCATTCATGCCGGTCAGGCGCCAGATCCATCGACGGGCGCCATCATGACGCCGGTGTATTTAAGCTCCACCTTCGTACAGGAATCTCCGGGACGACACAAAGGATGGGAGTACAGCCGCACCCACAATCCCACCCGCCAGGCCTATGAGAGTTGCATCGCCAATCTTGAAGGGGGGAAATTCGGCTTCGCGTTCACCTCGGGTTGCGCCGCGACCACCACGGTTCTTCATTTATTGAAGGCGGGAGATCATGTCATCGCCGGAGATGACATGTATGGCGGAACTTTCCGCCTTTTTGACAAAGTCCTGCGTTTTGATGGCATGAACTTTTCCTATGTCAATTTACTGTCGCAGGATGAAATTCGAAAAGCCATTCGCCCTGAAACCAAGATGATCTGGCTTGAAACGCCGACCAACCCGACACTTAAAATATGCGACATCGCGGCGATCGCCAAGGAGTGCAACGCTCGGAAGATTTTGACCGTCGTCGACAACACCTTTGCCAGTCCCTATTTTCAGCAGCCCCTGGCCCTGGGTGCCGATATCGTAGTTCATTCGGCGACGAAATATATCGGCGGGCACAGCGATATCGTCAACGGCGCGGTCGTTACCCAGCGGGAAGATCTGGCCGAACGACTTTCTTTTCTCAGCAACAGCCTGGGCGGAACGTCTTCGGCTTTTGATTCATTCCTTTGTTTAAGAAGCCTGAAGACGTTGCCCCTGCGCATGGAAGCTCATCAGCGTAACGCCCTGCAAATCGCCCGCTTCCTCGAGGACCACCCGCGCGTCGAGCGCGTGGCCTATCCGGGATTGGCATCCCACCCTCAGCACGAACTGGCGAAGCGGCAGATGAGCGGTTTCGGCGGAATGATCACCTTTTGGATCCGCGGGGAAATGGCGGCAGCGAGAACCTTCCTGGAAAGTGTTCAGATTTTCAGTCTGGCCGAGTCCTTGGGGGGAGTCGAATCTCTTGTCGAGCATCCGGCCATCATGACCCACGCGAGTGTCCCCGCCGAAAATCGAAAATCGCTGGGGATTGATGATTCGCTGATTCGACTCTCGGTGGGTGTCGAGGATCCGAGCGACCTGCTCTGGGATCTTGAGCAGGCCCTTCTCGCCGTGGGGCCCGATTGAGCTCATCACCTCAGTTGGGCCTCGCCTCCTGAATGTCGGCGTATGGATAACCCTCATCTTCCAAAGCAGACTCCTCCACAAGTTGTCCGGTTTGAAGATCCAACACCATCGGAGCTTCATCCGGATCCTGATAGTAAATAAGGGCTTTAGTCTCGTCGAGACTATATCTAATGATATCGAATCTGCCGCCTTCCTCCCCGGGAAAGAACCGGCTCAACAGCTGGTTGGTCTTTGTCGTCCTGACTTCCACCGCGGCTCCATGCCTCTCTACATAAAGCGTTCGATCAAAAAGAAGATTCGGCCACTTGTCGGTGATGTATGGAGAATCAAATTCAACCCCCGTATGCGGTTCCGCCGTAATCAAGGCCAATTCCTGGCCCGAGTGAGAGTCTCTCACCGAAATGCCATGTTCGCCTTCCACAACGGTCGTATCATGGTAGAATCGAAGACCCGTCGGATCTTGATTTATCGGATTTCTGACCTCAACGACTCGAACGACAAAACCGGGATCCTCATGTTGAGGAGCTCCCCAGATTAATAATCGGGTCACAAAACCTCGCTTGAAGAATTCAATACCTTCAATGGGCTCCTCGAGATGCACGACTGACACTTGTCCTGTCGCTTGATCATGAATTTCGACCGCGCCCTCATCGCTGTGTTCGGGGGGATGATCTTCACTTCCAACCTTCGCCCAAAATTTTTCATCGGGGCTTTTCGCAAACTTCGCTTCCGTATGCTTTATGCCGCAATCTTCGCAGTGGACCATAGAGTCGGCCCGGTTGGTGGTGAGGACCTTGCGGGTGTGAACGTCAGAACAATTGAATTTGGCGTAACTCACATCAAGCCAAAACAAGATTGCAAGCGGCCAAAACTTTGTCGTTAGTGTCACTCTCTGCTGAGTGAAGGCGTCTGATGCACTTTTTCGATAAAGCAATTTTTCCCCCTCAATATTCTTTTTTTTCTGTTTTGTTGAGATTGGATAGATCAAATATTGGACGCTGTCCAGTTTACAATTAAAGCTTATGGGAATCAGATTTGGCGACGCCCTGGGATCAATGCGTCCTACTCTGATTGATATGCACTATTAGCGGAGCTTTTCGAAGAGGAACTTTTCAGAAATGCGTTTTTAGACATGCACTTTTCGGGGATGCGCACCGGGAGAATTCTCACCGATAATAGCCAAGCAGGCGGCCGAATGCTGCCATAAGAATCCCTTCATGCGCAATTTGAGTCATTTTCGATCACGTCCAACGAATTTAAACTCGTGGTTTTACCCCAAAGGTCGTGCACCCAATAACCACTGAGACCTCCGACTGACTGCCAGTCAGCGTGAATCACAAAAAACCTGCCAAAAAATTTGGGAAACCGAGAGAGAACATTTGGTGGCCAAGGACGGAATCGAACCGCCGACACGCGGATTTTCAATCCGCTGCTCTACCTACTGAGCTACCTGGCCCTTGCGATACCGCCGGGTAGGATCCGGCGATTTTTCTTGAAGCTGTTCTTGATACCGAGCGCCGGATGTGAAGTCAATGACCCTGTGACTTTCCCTTTTGGGAACGGGGCGGCTCATCAATTGCATTTTAGCCTCGGTATGTTCGACCAAACAAAATTCAAAGGCAAGGAATGGGCGATTTATCACTTTTACGGACGCTCAGCTGAACCGTTCGGACGCAAACATTCAATGGCTCAGCTGTGGAGCGACCTGGCCCGCTTGATTCGTCGAACTAACTCGAAACACAAGGTCCTGTTGCGGTCCTTCGTGTTGATGGGGAACCATTTTCACGGTTTAGCGGAAATGAAGCCCAGCGATCGGTTTTGGTGGGTGGAATCTCTCCGCACCGAATTGAAAGGGATTTTCATTGATTTGGAAGAGGAGATTTCTCTTTTGCGCATTGCAAACGCCAAAGTCCTCGCTCAAACAGCAAGATACATTTACTGGAACCCCGTGCATGCCGGCCTTGCTGATCGACCGGACGACTATCCGTACTCAACCCTTTACGAAATCCTGGGACGCGCCTCGGCCCGCCATTTTGACGTTGTCGACAATTCAGGAGTGGTTTCGAATCCAGCAAGCATCCTATCAGTGAGAGCTAAGTTTGGCGCTAAGCAACCGGTTAGAGCTTCAGCGTCTCAACGACAGCATAGTCCAGCCAGCGATGGGTCCCCTGCGGTGTTTTCTCCCGATGAATGTAACCCAAATGGCCGCCGGAATTCTCGAGGTGAAGGCTCACCTTCTCGGAGACATGAAGGCCGTAAAAATCTTCGACTGGAATAAAGGGATCATCCTGGCTGGTGATAATGATCGTATCTTGCTCGATCTTGCGCAAGTGATCCTTTGAACTGCATTTGCGGTAATAGTCCTGGCTCGATTCAAAACCCGAATGAGGAGCGGTGAACTGTTGGTCGAACTCCTTGATACTCATAAACCAGCTTATCGGAACGGGTTTTTTGACCAGGACCTTCTCGCGGGACAGGTCGCGAATGGTTTGCTGTAGATAAGACAGAAAATAAGCGGCGTAGGGCCGGTTGGTCATGTGTTCGAAATATTGCGCCGTTTTGGAGAGATCAATCGGCGGATTGATGGCAATCGCCAGATCCGGCCACTCGATTCCAAGTTCCTTTTTCACCGAGCGGAAATGATCGGCTGTATAAACCCCCTTCATTGGGATCACACCACTCATCAAGAGCAGAAGAGCGTTGGCGCTCATCGAAAACCCGAGGGCGACGATTTTTTGCGTCGGAAAATGAGAACGCAAATTCGCAATGGTATAACCCAAGTCATCGGATCGCCCACAGTGATAGATTTCCCTGGCCAGCCCTTTGCCCTCGCCACAATTGCGATGGTTCATCATGCAGACCGAATAACCCTCGTTAAGAAGTTCCCTGGCCACTCGTTGCATGTATTTGGAATTCGTCGAACCCGCCAGTCCGTGAAACAGAACCACCAACGTGGGGGACCCCTGGTCGTAGATTCGGCAGACGACTCGATCCCCGTCGGGAAAGCGAACCACCAATTTCCGACCGCGCGTCATTAAACCCGGAGAAGGAAGAATTTCACCCAGAATGGTTTGCGTGTGTCGATTCCAAGCCCAAACCGGCGGCTCGCAGGAGATCAAAGGAAGGACTCTTTGAAGAATTAATTTCGCATTCTTGGTACTCATGACACACCTTTTCTAAGGCTGCCACATTCTTAGGACCTGATCAATTGGAATGAATTTTTAAAAATAAGGGCCTGGTCAGATATCAACTTGACTGACCTCAAGCTTTCCGTAAGCTTTATAACTGACAATTTGATGAACGCCGATTTGAGAGCAGCTTGCGGGCGAAAAACAGCTAAAGCGCGAAAAGGTCTTAGTTTCCGTCTTAGTTCCCGTTTTATTTTCTCCCTTAGCTCCCTGCCAGTTCCCGCGACACGCAACGCGACTCAAATTAACGCCAATTCAAGCATGGCTCTCATCGGCTCGCAAACTTGTCACCAAATCGATGTGCAAGGATGAGGAGATTCGGCTTGAGGCAAGAAATCGAAAAAACCCGAGGGACCAGGGACAACAGAGGGAGAACGGCCACCACCGCCGCCGCCCTCGCGCCGACGCCGACGCCGACAGAGCTGCCCCGGTATCGCCTGCGCGGACCCGCCGGCGCGCCGCTTGTCGTTGTCTTGGGAGGCATTTCAGCCGACTGCGAAGTGGATGAAAAGGCTGACGGCTCACCCGGATGGTGGAGCTGGTGCGTGGGCCCCGATAAGCCCATCGACACTCGCATTTTTCAGGTTTTGTCTTTTGATTTTCTCCCCTCTTCGCAGCCGTCTGTCGCGCCTGCCCTGCCACCCGTGGCGTCTGCGGAGGTGCCAGAGGCACCGACTTGGGCGGTGCCGCCCACGCTGACTCAGCCGGAAAATGTGATCTCGACCTTTGACCAGGCTCGAGCGCTTGCCAGCTTGCTGTCTCACCTTGGATTTCAGCGAATCAACTTCTTTGTCGGGGCTTCTTATGGCGGGATGGTGGCTCTCGCATTCGCCACTCTTTTTCCGTCCCGGCTGGGGGAACTTGTCGTCCTTTCGGCGGCTCATCGCAGTTCGCCCTATTCCGTGGGCTTTCGCACCCTGCAGCGAAAGATCGTGCAGAAGTTTTCTCCCTATGATCAGGCCCAGGGTTTGTCGTTGGCGCGGGCCCTGGCCATGCTGACCTATCGAACGGATGTCGAGCTCAATCAGCGTTTTGACGGACCCTTGCTTAATGCTACGGATGCCGACTCTTTTCCCATTTGGAGCTATCTTGAACACCAAGGCGAGTCCTACGCCCGGAAAGTCGACCCCAACCGTTATCTCCTGCTTTCCCGGTCCATCGATCACCATGACATCGAGCCCGAGCGACTTCTGAACCCGATGACACTGATCACGTTTCGCCAGGATCTTCTTGTTCCGCTGGAGTACTGCCAGGACTTGGCCCGCCGGTCTCGCGGCAAGACGGACCTTCTGCCGTTGGATTCCATTTTTGGCCACGATGCCTTTTTAAAAGAACAAAAACTGCTCACCCCGATTCTCACTCAAATACTAAGTGGTTCATCCAGTAAATCCCTGAGCCACAAAGGAGGAACTTCAATGCCATTCAACGATCACGGGCAGGGTAGACCCGCCAATTTTCAAACCATCGCCGCGCGCACAGGAATCGGCACCGACCGCAACCATGGCGCCGTCATTCCGCCACTGTACCTTTCGAGCAACTATACCTTTGAAAGTTTTGGCCAAAAACGCGACTACGATTACACGCGCTCGGGCAACCCGACCCGGGATCAATTGGCGGAGGCTCTCGCCGGTCTCGAGGGCGGCGCGGGAGCCGTGGTCACGTCTTCGGGCATGGCGGCCTTGCACCTGATCACCCATCTGCTCCCGCGTGGCGCTCACGTGCTCGCGACCCACGACTGCTATGGCGGCACCGCCAGGCTTTTGAACGCGTTGGAAGAAAAAGGGACCCTGCGCGTTTCTTACGTTGATTTTGCATCGACCGAAGAGCTTGATCGGGCCTTGCTGAAAGGCGCGGATTTGGCCCTGGTCGAAACTCCCAGCAATCCGCTATTGCGGGTGGTTGATCTCCACGCCATTGGCCTAAAATGCAGGGCGCAGCGTGGGCGGTGCAGCCGCCACGGGCATAGAACGCTTTTTGCGGTGGATAACACCTTCTTGTCACCGGCCCTGCAGCGGCCGCTGGCTTGGGGCGCGGATTTGGTTGTCCACTCGACCACCAAATATTTGAATGGACACAGTGACGTTGTGGGAGGAGCGGTTGTCGCGGCCGACCCCGAGCTGCTGGGGCAGCTTCACTGGTGGTCAAACTGCCTGGGCCTTACGGGGGCGCCCTTTGACGCCTTTATGACTTTGCGAGGGGTGCGAACGCTGGTGCCTCGGCTGAAACTTCAAGTGGAGAACACCCGCCATATCGTGGAACTCCTCACCCAGCATCCCGCGGTCACGCGTGTCTATTACCCTGGCTTGAAAACTCACCCGGGCCATGAAATCGCCAAGAAACAGCAAACGGATTTTGGCGCCATGGTCACCTTTGAACTGGCCGGCGGCTTGAATCAGGTGAAGGATTTCCTCGGAAGTTTGCGACACTTTTCACTCGCCGAGTCCCTTGGCGGGGTGGAGAGCCTGGTCGCTCATCCGGCGACGATGACTCATGCGGCGATGCCCGAAGCCGCGCGAGAGCGCGCTGGCATTAACGACCAGTTAATTCGCCTTTCGGTGGGCTTGGAGGACGCCGAAGATTTGGTGACTGATTTGCGAAAGGCTTTGGATCGCGTGCGGTCGCCGAGCAAAGCTACGGCCCGCAAAGCAATTGCGATTCAATTGTGAAACAAACCGCAATCGAAAATGAAATTAGGCCACTTTTAGGCTTCGTGAGTCCGATAGAAGTGCTTTTTTGCGGCAAAGAACATTCGGCCCCCATAAAATGGAAGCATGGGGAAAAGAATCGCGGGAGCCAGACTGTCGCTATTGCCGTCTTTCGTTCTTCTGGTGGGTTGCGGCGCCGTTTTTACTCAGCGGAATGACCCCGCCGCATCACAAAATTCCACCTCGAACTCCGTGGGCAACAATGCCAATGCTGCGAGTGCCACTGGAGTTCGTTCCAGCAGTAGCAACGCCAGTGATGCGAACCTTGCCGGAAATTCCGGCGTCGTCACACCCACGCCAACGCCCAATCTCACGCCAACGCCCAATCCTGCGGCACCCAGTCCGACCCCCACTCTCATTGCTCACCCGCCCACGCCGCCTCCTACACCAACTCCGACGCCAACCCCGACACCGGCAAGCACTTCGGGAAATCCTTGCGTCGATACTTTGACCGACGCCTATTCTTCCTATCGAGAACAGGTGTGCGCCAATCTAAACCAACAGCGCGCGGCGGCTGGCTTGCCGCCGTTCACATTGGTAAAAGCGATCAGCGCCGTGACCCAAGCCTATGCGGTCGATATGAATAGTCGCGGCGTGCTCGACCATTTTTCCGCCAATGGCGAAAGCCCTTCCGATCGATTGACGGCGGCGGGAATCGCATGGAATGCCAGCGGCGAAAATATCGCCTATGCGCTGGTCACTCCGGCAGTCGTCGTCAGCCTGTGGATGAGCGATGCGGCTCACCGGGACAATATTTTGAACCCGGAGTATGGGCACCTCGGAGTTGGTTATTACAACGGCTATTGGGTCACTGATTTCACTGATTGATTTCACGAATTGACATAAAAACTTAATCGCTGACTAGTCCTCCTGTCGGATGATTTTTTCACTTTTTCCGCAGCGGATGACTTGCCCCTTGATCAATAGATATTTATAAGTTATAGTTTTCTATTAGGAGGCCGATTTGAATTGGGAGGTGGAGATAACGGATGAGGCGATGGTTGAGCTTGAGTCTCAATTCAAGACAGGACTCCTAACGAAGGAAGATGCGGCAATTATCAAAGCCTGGCGGGCGGAAATGCAAGCAAACGGCCCTGACCGACTTAGAGAGAACCGCCTTTGGGACGACCATGACTTGGACGCCGAATGGCGAGGTTATCGGTCATCGTGTTTTTCGCCAAGGGGGCGCATCATTTACCGCATCTTCCGTGAGCGCATTGTGGTTGAAATTGTGAAAGTGACTGGAAGTCACGACTATAAGAAGAAGTGAGGAGTTTATGGCCAAGAAGCTAAAGGATGTTTTGGATCGACTCGATACCGATCATGTCACGCCAGGGCGATTTCTTCGGTCAGCACGAAAGAACTTCGAGATTACACTGAAGGAGTTAGAAGAACTGACGGGTATCAAGGAGGCCAACCTGAGTGCCTTGGAAAATGAACGAATGGAGATGAGCAAATATTACGCTGAAATCCTTGGTGCGGCCTTGGGCGTTCATCCCAGCACGATTCTCTTTCCCGAAGGATATGAGTCACCCGCCGAAGAAAAGCTCAAGGAGATTCGTAAGCGCGGGGCTAAGTTGCTGGCGTTAAAGCGGGCGTAATGATTTCAGCTAGCTAAAATCAAAAGACACCCTAATTAGAGCCTCTTGCTAGAGCAGCCGCATCGGCCATCATTTTGCGCGCAGCATTTGCCACGGCTTGCCAGTGTCGTAAATATGTGTCGGGTCTACCTAAAAATCCTTCTGCACGACCGATGCAACTATCTTCTTGAAATGCCTTTGAGTGAGGTCTCTACTTTGCCGGCAGGGAGGAATTCATGGAACCCGAAATCGCCGCGGCCGATTCAGTTGAGTCCATTGAGATAGCTGAGGCAGTTGATTCAACTGAGGCAACATCCCCAAATCACCCGCATGTCCGAAAGACCCGCTTTTCAGATGATTTTTCAAAAGAGGTTTTCGAACAGACTTACCGTTACGCCGACGAGGAAGACATTAACGACCGACATTTGGCGGTGGCCATCGACTTGGCCTCGGCGGAAAAGCCTGAGCTCCGCCCTTACTGGACTGAAAGATTCCTCGATATTCTGGAAGACTTCAAATTTGTCCCGGGAGGACGAATCACCTCCAACGCCGGCACAGGTTTAGAGGGAACAACCTACATCAATTGTTTTGTCAGCGGCTTTCGTGGCGAAAATCAGGACTCCATGGAAAGCATCATGGATGAACTTAAGAGGCAGGCAATGATACTCAAGTCAGAAGGGGGCTACGGATTCTGCGCCGACGTCCTTCGCCCCCGGGGAGCTTTTGTCGCCGGCATTGGGAGCGAATCGCCGGGCGCGGTGAAGCTTCTTGAGATGTGGGATTGCCAAAGCTCGGTAATCACCTCAGGGAGCGGTCAAAAAAGAAAAACCAACCGCGGTAAGGTAAAAATCCGCAAGGGCGCGCAAATGGTGACCTTGTCGGTTTCCCACCCTGACATCGAGGAGTTTATCACCGCCAAGCAAACCGCCGGCCGGCTTACAAAGTTCAACATGTCCGTACTGGTCTCCGATGAGTTCATGCAGGCGGTTGAACAGGACAAGCCCTGGAACTTGGAATTCCCTGACTATGAGGCCGCCAAGGCGGAATACCGCAAATTGTGGAATGGCAATCTTCGTGAGTGGAAACAGCGTGGCCTGCCTGTCAGAGTGTATAAAACCTACTCGAAGGCGAGCGATTTGTGGAATCTCGTCATGAAATCCACCTACAACCGAAACGAGCCAGGAATTCTATTTTATGACACCATCAATCGGATGAACAACCTCTACTACGTCGAACACATCAGCGCGACGAATCCATGTGGAGAGCAAGTCTTGCCCGTCGATGGATGCTGCCTCCTGGGATCAATCAATCTCACGCAATTTGTTCAAGTCGGTGCCGTCGGCACCTCCGCAGTGG
>PSRN01000299.1 GCA_003176075.1 Bdellovibrio sp. | reverse complement strand
CGCTTCTGCAATCGGAACCTGGTACCTTATTTGCGCTTGAGGACTGATTCGAATCCTTTGATCACCATGTCCGAATCATTCAACATCGAAAGAACGTAATTGGCCCCGAGAACAAAGAATTCCGATATGTTCAAGTTGACCCTTGTCGCTCGAGCCGCGGTAATTTGAGTTCTCATTGTGTCGCCGTTCTCTAGCAGAATCCGACCATCAACCAAAGCGTCAACTCGATAGTCCGGTATTTTTTGGTTCACTGCCCAGCCTTTTATATCCCCCTCAAATCTCAGCTCAATTCTTTTTCCAGCAGCATCTGACTCAGCCGACTTAAAACGAATCGCCTCAACCTCTGTGGTAGGCAACCATTCGATGGCGAAAGTGCTAAAATTCAGGGTGATTGTCTGAGAAGGCTCGCCTGGTTTTCCGCTACCTATGGCATGTGAGGGATCGCTGCTGATCACCAGAGTGCAGTCCTTGTCCTGGACTTCGAAGACTGTTCCCTGAGAAGCAAGACCTCCGGATTGCACTATCCAGCGACCACTGAATTTACCTATATTTTCAAACCGGTTACAGTTTGCTGAAGCTGCTGATCCGACAATCAGAGCGAATCCAAATACGATATTGCTGAACATATTCTCTCCTTATCTTTATGTTTTCCCCTTGAAGGGTGAACTCGTAACGGGTGAACAAGGGTGAACCCGCGTTGGTACCCTAACAGCATTGTGAAGCAAAGACTGACTATCATTTTTTCAAAAGCAAATTTTCTCTATTGGACTTATTGTCGCATCCCAAATTGGCTTTTGCGGCCGTTTTCAGATTTCAATCTCATGAAAGCGATTAAAATGAATGCGTCGCACGCCATCGGGAAGAGTTTCGATGACATCCACAAACTTCTTAGCGAAATGAATATCGCCGGGTGTGTATCGCCAGTTGGCGTGGACAGTTTGGGCGTAGGTTTCATCGAAACCGACCAGAGAGATAAAAAGCTCAACTCCCCTCTGACGGAAGTCTTCGACGGAAAAACCATAAAACGGGCTGGCTTTGTCCAACTTATGCATCACCGTCCAAGTCAACATAAAGAAAGAGCTGGTTGATCGCTCCAGCGGCAAATCAATAAAGCGCGACATGACCAGACCTTCGCGAGAGACTTGCTTTCGCAAGGTCACCACCTTGACTTCAGCGTCCATGATATTGGTGTCGCGGCCATTCCCCATGCGAAACATCAGGGTCGGCACGCCTTCAAAAGGAACCACCACGACCTTATCGGTGAATACGATATGGGTGGTGGGGCGTGAAAACTTGGCAAAGGTCAAGCCAGTGACCAGGGCTGCAAAATTAACCCCCACCACGCTTTCCACCAACACCACCACATTGGCGTAAGTGCCTTGGGGGAGGAGTTTGCCGTAACCGATCGTTGCCAAGGTCTGGTTGGAAAATGCAAAGGCGTCGAAAAAAGAGCCAGGTTCGGCGTTGGTGATGGTGTCGCCCCCCAGCCAATACAGGGTCGCAAAGAAAGCGTTGAGCGCGCAGAAACTAAATGCGACCAGCGCCAAAAAACGGGGCCAACTCATCTTTAGGATAAGAAAGTAGATTTCGCGCAGGGGTTGGCGGGGGACTCCGATTCGTTCCGCCCGCAGGCGTTCGCTCATTCGACTCATATTATCCGACTCATATTCCTGTCTGGCGGGATCGATGCATGCTCTTAGCTTGATTGAGCCCCTTTAAGGCTGTCAAAGGATTGATTTCGAGATGCCAAAAGAATAAAATTGAATGTTTATGAAGAAAGATATTGCCGACATTGCCGCGAAGAAAGAAATTGCCGCGAAGAAAGAAATTGGCCCGGCCACGAATTTTTTACAGCAAATCATTGAAAAAGACGTGGCTGAAAACAAAAACGGCGGACGGGTCAGTACCCGGTTTCCGCCGGAGCCAAACGGGTACCTCCACATCGGGCATGCAAAGTCCATTTGCCTGAACTTTGGCTTGGCCGAGGAGTTCAAAGGCCAATGCCATCTTCGTTTCGACGACACCAATCCTGAAACCGAGGAAACCGAGTACGTCGAGTCCATCAAAGAAGATATTCGCTGGCTGGGGTTCGACTGGGGAAAGAATCTCTTTTACGCCTCCGACTATTTCGATCAACTTTACGAATTCGCCGAGCAACTCATCCGCGATGGGAAAGCTTACGTTTGCAGTTTGAACGAGGATCAAGTGCGCCAGTACCGGGGCGACTTCACGACACCGGGCAAAGACTCTCCCTATCGTCAACGCCCGGTCGGTGAAAATTTGGATCTTTTTCGCCGCATGCGCGCCGGCGAATTTGATGAGGGCGCTTGCACCTTGCGGGCTAAAATTGACATGAAATCGCCCAACATGAATATGCGGGATCCGCTCCTTTACCGCATCAAGAAGGTGGCGCACCACCGGACCGGTGGCAAGTGGTGTATTTATCCCATGTATGATTATGCCCATCCTTTGAGTGACGCTGTCGAGGGCATTACACACTCCATTTGCACCCTTGAGTTTCAAGACCACCGCCCCTTTTATGACTGGTGCGTGGAGAACGTGAGGAACCTGAAAAGCCGGCCCCATCAATATGAATTTGCGCGGCTGAATCTGACTTACCTGGTGATGAGCAAACGAAAGCTTCTTCAGTTGGTGAAAGAAGGACTGGTGAGCGGCTGGGACGACCCCCGTATGCCCACTCTCTCAGGAATGCGACGGCGGGGTTACCGGCCAGAAGCGATCCGCTTGTTCGCGCAACGCATCGGTGTCGCCAAAGCTCACCAACTTATTGATATTGATATTTTCGAATCGTGTGTGCGCGAGGATCTCGACCAAGCGGCCCATCGGGTGATGGCGGTCCTTGATCCGTTAAAGCTCGTTATTGAAAATTATCCCGCCGGTCAGAGCGAGGAAATCCTCGCCGCCAATCATCCCAAGAACCCGGATTGGGGTTCGCGCCGTCTGACTTTCAGCAACGAGCTTTTCATTGATCAAAAGGATTTTATGGAAAATCCGCCGCCTGATTTTTATCGGCTGGCTCCGGGCCGCCAGGTGCGGCTGCGCAATGCCTACGTGGTCACCTGTCATTCGGTCGTCCGCGACGGTTCGGGAAAGATCACTGAACTTCGCTGTGTTTATGATCCGGTCACCCGCGGCGGCAAACCGACGGCGGACGGGAAAAAAGTGAAAGGGATTATCCACTGGGTTTCGGCCAAGGATTCCATCGAGGCCGAAGTTCGCTTGTACCGTCGCCTGTTTCAAGTCCCCGATCCTGAGTCCGTGCCAGAAGGAAAGACCTTCAGAGACAACCTCAATCCCCATTCCTTGGTGGTCATTCCAAAGGCCCGGTTGGAGCCCGGCCTGCGCTCAGCCTCCTTCAACCTGCGCTACCAATTCGAGCGAACGGGTTATTTCTGCCTCGACAGTCGCGATTCCAATTCCCATCATCTGGTATTCAATCAGATCGTGGATCTTCCTTAAAAGAAAATCGAGCGCCTTTGCACTTCTTCAGTCAAGGCGTCTTGCATCTGTTCCTGAATGTCCATCGCGATTTCATGAACCAGGGCATTGTCTTCGATGGCCGACGGCTTATAGGGGAGGTAAATGGGAGTGAGAAATTTGATCTTCCATTTCACGGGCAGGGGCAACAGGTTCAAAGGCAACGGCAGGACGACGCCTCGAAGATATTTGGTGAAGCGGACTTGACTCAAGTTGATATGAGTTTCCTCGGCGCCAATAATCAGCGTGGGAACGATGGGACTTTGTGTTTTCAAGGCCATGCGCACGAAACCGCGCCGGAATTCTTGCAGCTGGTAGGCCTTTGAAGTGGGCTTAAAGTTTCCTTTTTCCCCCTCTGGAAAAATAATCACCACGCTGTTTTTCTCGAGGAACTTTATGCCGTTTTCAAAGCTTGCATCAGTAAAGCCTAGTTTTTGAGCAGGGATGGCCGTGGTCTGCGTAAGAAACCAGAAATGGTGAGCCAGGATGCGTGGTACACGCCGGGCCTCCCGGTAGACACAATGAGCGAGCATCATCGCATCGATACCCGAGTAGCCCGAGTGGTTGGGAGCGATCAGTGCCGCTCCTCGCCGCGGAATATTTTCGGCCCCTTCGATTTCAAGTCGAAAGTACTTGCGGAGAACATCCATAATCAAGTGAGGAAGCACCCGATAGGTGAGCGTCTCACGATTAAAGTCTTGCAAAATTTTTTGGCCTGGTTTGCCAAAGAAATTGATCATCGAAAGCATCCCTCTATGATGAACCCATTGGGTCAAATGGATCTAGGAGAAAAAGCTATGTCTCAAATGTCTCAAATGTCTCAAGTCTCTCAAGTCTCTCAAATGTCAGTCTCTCAAATGTCGCAAATCTCTCAATCTCAAACATTTATCATGAGCATCGATCAAGGTACAACTGGCACGACGGTTCTTATTCTGGACCAGACCGCCCGCGTGCTGGGAAAGGCGACCTGCGATTTCGAGCAGATTTTTCCTCGACCGGGTTGGGTTGAACATCGGACCGAGGACATCTGGAAGTCCGTTCAGTCGGCGATCGAACTCGCGCTGAATCAAGCATCGATTGAACCGACCCGCTTGGCGGCGATCGGGATCACCAATCAAAGAGAGACGGTGGCGGTTTGGGACCGCAAAACCGGCCAGCCCCTTCACCACGCCATTGTTTGGCAATGTCGGCGAACCACCTCTTTCTGTGAAAAGCTGAAAAAAAAGAATTTCTCCCCGCTCATCAGGAAGAAGACCGGTCTGGTCATTGATCCCTATTTTTCGGCCAGCAAGATGAATTGGCTCCTGGCTCATGTGCCGGGCTTGAAGGAAAAAGCCAAAAAAGGGGAAGCTCTCTTTGGAACCATTGAAACTTACTTGATTTGGCGAATCACCGGCGGCCTGTCTCACAAGACCGACATCAGCAATGCGAGCCGCACGATGCTCTTGGATATCCGCACTGGCCAATGGGACGATGAACTTCTCGAGCTGTTCGGAGTGCCCCGGGCTTGCCTGCCAGCGGTCGAAGGAAATTGCGCTGATTTTGGGCGAACCAGCGGTCTGGGACTTTTGCCCGACGGAATTCCCATCCGGGGTGTCGCGGGAGACCAACAAGCGGCACTCTTCGGGCAAGCTTGCTTTTATTCAGGCGAGGCGAAATGTACGTTCGGCACGGGAAGCTTTCTGCTGTTGAACACCGGAGCGCAACTCAAGTATTCCAAATCAGGCCTGGTGACGACGGTCGCTTGGCAACTTCCCGAACAGAAAATCCACTACGCTCTGGAGGGAAGTTCTTTTATTTGTGGAGCCGCCGTACAATGGTTGCGGGATGCGCTAGGTCTTATCAAGACGAGCGATGAGATTGAAAATTTGGCCGCGGAAGTCACTGACAACGGCGGCGTACATTTTGTGCCTGCTTTGACTGGGATGGGGGCCCCCTATTGGTGGCCCGAAGCCCGCGGCGTGATTTGCGGGCTGACCCGCGGCTCGACCAAAGCCCATTTGGCGCGCGCGACCCTGGAAGCGATGGCTCTTCAAAACGTCGATGTTCTGCTCGCCATGGAGAGGGACTTGGGTAAGAAGCTGAGGTCCTTGAAAGTGGATGGGGGCGCAACGGTCAACAATCTCTTGATGCAGTTGCAGGCGGATCTCCTGGGTCTAGCCGTTGATCGGCCAAAGAATGTGGAAACCACTTCCTTGGGAGCGGCATTTCTTGCCGGCTTGGGCGTTGGCCTCTGGCGCGACCTGGACCAATTGCGACATATTTGGCAACTCGATCGGCAGTTTAAGGTGGAGATTGCAGGCAAAGAGCGCAGCCGTCGTCTCAATGATTGGCATCAAGCGGTGAACAAGGTTCGTGACGGCAGTTGAGGCCATGAGTTCAACGGGTGTAGTAAATAGATCGTCTAAATTCTCAAATTGAGAAGAAGATGTGAAATTTTTGTGAGCCTTTGAAGTCGTGCGGTATTCTGGAGGGGGAGGAATGACTGTCAAACTCGCATGTTCGGCTCCTGTTGATGAGCCTCTCATTTCTTATGATGGGTCTGATTGTAGTGACCGAATTCCAAAATTGCGGACGTGCTAGTCTTTCCACCGTGGGGTCTCCGTCAACGGGGGAGGTGCCCTCGAACGCCGCTCGGCCCGCCGCTGCCGGGGCTGGGGCTGGGGCTGGTTCAGTCGACGTGGCGGTGGCCTCACCCATGGCCTCACCCTTGGCAACGGTGACGCCTTCGGCGGCGGCTCCAGTGCCGGCTGCGCTAGCCAACACCAGCTGCCCCGTGGGTCAGTATATTTCTGCCGTTCAAGATAATTCACTTTCTTGTCGGACAATTCTTCCTGTCAGCGGTTCGTCGGTGTCTTGTCCTGATCGTCAAGTTTTGATCGGCCTTGAATCCAACGGGCAGGCAGCCTGCCAACAGTTGATGGTGGTACCACTCCCTGACGCGAGTTGTCCGGCCGGCCAAGTCCTGGTCGGTTTCAATCAGGGAGTCGTGGAATGCTCCAATCCTCCCCCAGTCGATTTTTCAAATTATTGTCGTGACGGAAATTACCTGCCCTCCCTGGCGCTTCAGGCCGTGACCTGCTCCGCTTTGCCGATGGCTGGAATGATTTCAAGTCTTTCTTGTCTCCCCGGCACGTTCCTTTCTGGAATCCAGGCCAACGCAGCCGTTTGTTCCGACGGAACAACCAAGAACCAAGTGAATCTGATCTGTAGACGGGGCTACTACCCGGCGGGTTTTAGCCAGGGTGTTTTGGTATGCAATTCCATTGACGGCAAACTTTAGTGGTTCATCTGGCAAATTACTGCTCAGGAATTTACCTGATGGACCACCTAGAACAAATGGCAACTAGTGGTTAAGGATCAAGTTCAAGGAATTTCGTTTACATAGGCCCGCAGCGAATCTATGGGCCTTAAGAAAAAGAATAATACAACCTGAAAACAAGACCTGGGGGCATCCATGCCGATGGGGCCTCTTGGCCGGCCCCATACCCCCGCCTTTCGCGATCCTTCCGGGATCGCGAAACACTAAAGTTCTCCGCGCAGCGCCC
>PSRN01000032.1 GCA_003176075.1 Bdellovibrio sp. | reverse complement strand
AGGCGAGTCGATGGAGCGGTCAATTTTTGATTCAAAGCGAAGAGCCTCGATGCGACTCCAGAGCCACACCAAGATAAAAAGAGCGTAGACTCCGACGATAGTCCGGATGACGATTTTTCTTTCGAGCTGAAAGTTTTCAACAAATCCAACGATCAGCAACATCGCCGACATGGCGAGACCGAAAAGGCTGATGGGAGGAAAAAAATAAGCCACCGTTTGAAAAATAAAAAAGGGAATGTTGGCGAAAAACATCAGTTCAATGAGCTTTCGAAATGGCAGCGTTTGACCCGCCATGATCTGGAACAAAAAGTAAAAAAATAAACTGCCAACCAAAATCGTCACCGAGGTGATGACAGGAACAACGATCATTCCTTGCGCCACCGAAAGAATGCTCGTCTTTAAAAATCCAGCGATAGCGCCGGTGGCGGAAGTGAGGGCCACTTGATTGAAAAAAAGTTCCCGCCAAGACCAGTCGGGAAGCGATCGGATCTCCCGGACCGGATGGCTGAGAAACCGTTGGTAAACTTTAATGTACTGACGAAGGTCAGTTTGCGACTTATCAGGCATGGTTTTTAGGCGCGGTTATTAGCATGGTTGTTAAGAGTGATTGTTAAGAATGATTGTTGCCATCTCTATCTCAGATTAATTCTCCCTGATTTAGAAAAAAGTGTCCAGTCGAACCATAAAATCCAACGAGGATTTATCAAAAGAGCGGTCACTTAGCGAGCTGCGAAGCCCTAATTCCGCCCCCAAACTGAATTGGCGATTCAGACGTTTTTCGAGTCCGCCGAACGCGACGATGCAAGGGGTGTCGTCGGAAAGCGAAACGTTGCTTACGGTGTCTGAAAGACGAAAGTACCGGGTTCCGAGGCCGCCGCCGATTCGGTAGCCCAGCTGATCGGCAAGTGAATCCCGGTGATCCACCGTCAGGTCCACCTCCCGCAGAGAACGGGTTTCGGTGGGTCCCTGAGTTGTTCCAAAATTGCGTAGCACGAATTCCGAAACCCACTGTTCCGAAAACAAATCAATGCCAACCGAGATTTGAAAGCCATTGAGAGAGCGCGCGGTTCGCCTGTCATTGACTTCAAGGCCGTTGAAAGAGGTGATCAATCCCAGGCCCGCATGCATGGTTAGCTGATCCAGGGTATGGTTCTTATTGCCTGTCCTTTCCACATTTCGTCTTTTGCGGTGAAGTTGATCGACCAAATCTTCGTAACTGAGCTCGTCGGTTTCGCTTTGCGCTCTGGCAACTGGCGATATTAAGGCTAGACCGAAGAAGAGGGCGCAGAACAGGATCAAGCAAAAGACTTTCATCAATTTCATTCTAGCAGGATTCAAGCTTGGCGTAAAACCGGGCTTTTGAATCTAGACTCTTCTCTGGCAAAATAAGAGAGGGGAACTCTAAAATATGAAAATACTTTGCCCTTTTTGCGGCAGCAAACGCCGAGTGAACCTCAAACGAACCTTGGGGTTGGGGGATTGGCTAAAAGCTTTGATCTGCGCTCTTTTTTTGATGCTTGTTTTCTTTCGTGGTTTCGACGGCAGAGTTTTTTTGCTCTTCATTTTTCTTGTGGCCGTTGGTGAGCTCTTTGTTCGACTTCGTTGGCGTCTTGGGCTGCTTTGTGCTCAGTGTGGTTTTGATCCCCTGATATATCAACGGTCGCCTGAAAAAGCGGCTGTCAGGGTCCGCGATCATTTGGAACGTCGAAAGAATGACCCTCGGGCCGCGTTCTTGCCGCCCCTGAACCTGCCGGTTCGCAGGGTGGAGCGGAAAAATCCAGATCGGGCGTGGGCAGCGCCGTCGCCACCTCCGCAGCCCAAGTCGGTGCCTCCGGCACCTCCGCAGACGCCACGTGCGGGCCCACTCGAAGTCGCAGCGGCGCCGGCTCCTGCTCCTGCTCCACTGGAAAATCATTGAAATTCTTCAGGCGGAAGGCGAAACTGACGACCTGATGAGAACTTTGATTTTGGTTCCCACTTACAATGAGCGGGAAAATGTGAAGCCCATAGCGGAAGAGATCCTTCTCGCCAATCCGGCTGTGGAAATCCTTTTTATCGACGACAATTCGCCGGACCGCACGGCGGAAGTGATCGAAGCCATGCAGTCCACCATGCAGCCACAAGCGGCCAAGATTCATATCTTAAAGAGACCTCGCAAGGAAGGTCTGGGACGCGCTTACTTGGCGGGATTTGCCTGGGGCTTGGCGCGGAAATTCGATTGCTTGGTTGAAATGGATGCCGATTTTTCGCACCGGCCAGTGGATCTTGTGTCTCTTCGCAAGGCCGTGGATTCAGGGGTGGATTTCGCGGTCGGGTCGCGCTATGTGGCGGGGGGTTCGACCGTCAACTGGGGGCTTCTGCGCAAGCTGATTTCGCGAGGTGGAAGTCTCTATGCCCGCCTTATTCTGGGTTATCCATTGCACGACTGGACGGGGGGATTCAACGCTTGGCGGGCCTCCACCTTGGAGCGCATCGGTCTTTCAAAAGTTACGTCGAATGGCTACAGTTTTCAGATCGAACTGAAATACCGCGCCTTGCGGGAGGGCTTTCGAGGGATTGAGGTGCCCATTGTTTTCGAGGAACGACGAGTTGGCAAGAGTAAGATGTCGCTCAAGATTGTCTTGGAGGCCTTTTACCGTGTCTGGCAGATTCGCTGCATCTAAGAGACTATCTAAGGGGTCTCCCAAACATGCCTTCCTGCCCGCTTTGCCAGGTCTCTTTCTCTGTTTCTTTCCCCGCCTTTTTCTGTGGCTCTTTCTCTGGCTCTGGCCCTTCGCAGCCAAGGCAGCAGAGACCTGGATCAAGGCTCGTGTCGTCGGATCCAATGCCTTGGTCTACAAGGAGGCGGACTTTGACAGTCGACAATTAGGACAATATCGAGTGGGCGTCGTCGTGGTTGTCAGTACCCAAAGCAAAGGCGCCTTTTATCCAGTTAAAATCCGTGAGGGGGTGGTGGGTTTTATCAGCGACGTGGATGTGGTGCCGCTCAAGGGCGCGAGCCCAGAACTCCCCAACGCTGTTTCGGGAACCGCCGCGCCCGCCACTTCGCGGGGAGGGGCCTCGCGGGCCAAAGGGGGCGCTCAAGTCGGTGCCTCCAGCGTGGGCGGCGCGGCCGCCACGGGCGTCACCTCCGCCGCCCGAGGCGGCTCCGTCGGCACCTCGGCAGCCGCTGAAGCGCCACGGCCTCCCCGGCCAATTCACTCGGTGGAAAAGACGGATTTTTGGGGTATTGAACTGGCAAGTATTCGGTTTCGCGAAGACACCATGGGGATGCGCCCTTCGACGGCAATGACCTTCCTGGGTTACAAGGCGACGGGACCTCATATTGTGGTCAATGGCATGAACACGACTTTCAACGCGCTGATCTCCCTGGGTCCTCCCCGATATTATGAGCAAGCGACGGGCAATTCGGCCGACGGGTTCATTTTGTTTCTCGATTTCTTAATGGAATACACGGTTCCGGCGACTCGCAACACGATGAGTTTTTTTGGCTTTGGACCCCTTTACAAGTATTCGAAATTTGACGTGACTCTTGCAAATGTTCTGGTCAACGGAAAATTCATTAATCAGTCGTACAGTCTTGAGGATATGACTCTTGGAGCGATCTTCAATGCTGGCTTATCGCATCGCCTGACGCCGCGATTTGCATTGCGTCTGGAGTTCGAATACTACTGGGAAAAGTTACAGTACTACGGCTTTTCTTTGACCACGCAATTTGCGTTCTAAAATACACGTATCGCAGAACCGAGGTGAACGTGGAAATTTCCAGAGTGATCGAGCTCCCCACCGAGGTCGTCAATCAGATTGCCGCCGGCGAAGTTGTGGAACGTCCAGCCCATTTGCTCAAGGAGCTGGTTGAAAACAGTTTGGACGCCAAAGCCACCGAGATCCAGGTCGACTTGAATGATGGGGGACGCTCGATTCGCGTGGCCGACAATGGATTCGGCATTGCGGCCGATGAACTGCGCTTGGCGCTGGCCCGCCACACCACCAGCAAGATCCGCCAAGCCGATGACCTGTGGAACTTGTCAAGTTTCGGCTTTCGAGGCGAAGCTTTGGCCAGCATCAGTTCGGTTTCGCGCCTTCGCCTGATTTCGCGGCGGCGGCAGCGGCAGCAGCAGCAGCAGGACGAGGAGGAGGCCGGCGGAGCAATGATTGAAAGCCATTTTGGTCAACTGCAAGAGGTCGAGCGAATCAACGCCCCCGCGGGCACTTCGGTCGAAGTGCGCGAACTCTTTGTCAACGTGCCGGCTCGTTTGAAATTTCTGAAGTCTCCTGGAGCTGAGGTCGGCGCGGCCCGCCAAGGGTTCAAGGCTTTGGCGCTGGCCCATTCGCGCGTTTCCTTTTTCTTGCGCGTTGGCGGGAACCTGGATCTGATTTATGGGCCAGTTGACAGCGCGATTGATCGAGCCAGGCAGGTTTTAGAGATTCAGGGTCTCCGCTATTTGGAGGCGCGCGAAGGGTCCTACAAATTGGTGGCCAGTTTTGCGACTCCTGACCAAGTTCTTCGCACCGCCAAGGGTATTTGGCTTTTCGCGCAGGGGCGGTGGATTCAAGATCGTGGCGTCCAAGCCGCGGTGGTGGAGGCTTTTCGCGGGACGCTGATGCACGGCGAGTATCCTATCGTCACTGTGTGGCTGGAAGTTCCGCCTGACGAGATCGATGTCAATATTCATCCGACGAAGTCGCAGGTGAAGTTTCAAAACCCATCGTTCGTGTTTCGTTTCGTCCACCACGCTTTGCGAAGGGAGCTCGAAAAGAGCACCCGTGGCTATGCGGCGCACGCCAATTCCCAGACGTCGAGACCTCGGGCTGCTGACCCGTCTGATGCTGACCGGGCTGTTGCTGACCCGGCCGTGGTGGAAAACTTGACTTTTGTCTCGCCAGAGTTGAGTTCAGCCAACTTCCAGCAAAAGTCCACTTACGTCGAAGACCGCAGGCGCGCCTCGGCGGCTAAAGCCGCAGCACCGACTTGGGCGGTGCACCCCACGCCGACACCCGCGGCTTCGCCGCAGACGCCGTCCGTCTCACCCTCTCACTGGTCAAGATTGCAAGTTCTGGCGCAATCCCATCTCACCTATTTGCTGGCGCAAAGTGGTGATGAGTTGGTTTTGATCGACCAACACGCGGCCCACGAAAGGATCCTTTTCGAGCGGCTGATGAATCAGTGGCGGAACGGCCAAGGTGAGCGGCAAGTTCTGCTCATCCCCCTGACCCTGGACTTGTCGGCGGAGAAGATCGAGGCGCTGCTGGCGCAAAAATCGGAATTTGAGCGGCTGGGACTGACGCTTGAGACTTGCGGTCCGACGACGATCGGCATTTCTTCGCTTCTCTCATTTTGCAGGGAGTCCGCTTTGCCACCGCTTCTTGACCAGGCGGCGAGCGAAATTTTGGAGCAGGGCGGGTCCTACAGTTTTGAACGCCACGTCGGCGATATCGCCGCACGGATTGCCTGTCACTCAGCCATTCGAGCCGGCCAGGCAATTAGCCTGGCTGAAATGGAAACTTTGCTTCGGCAAATGGATGAACAGCCGTTTTCGCAATATTGTCCCCACGGGCGCCCTGTCTTTGTCCATTGGCCGCGGGCCGAAATTGAGAGGCAATTTGGTCGTAGACCATGAAGCAAACTGCGGCGAAGACCATGGAGCAAACTGCGGCGCCGGGCATGAAACATGATCGCAGTCGGGTCATCTTTCTCGTCGGGGCGACGGGTACGGGCAAGTCTCGTGTCGCCGTGAGTTTGGCGAAGCGCTGGGGAGGCGCCATCTGCAATGCCGACTCCATTCAGCTCTACCGCCGCCTCGACGTTGGTTCCGCCAAGCCTTCTCCGGCCGAAAGGGCTCTTTGTCCTCACTTTTTGTTTGATCTGATCGAGCCCCCGCAAGTCGCGACGGTGGGGGATTACCATCGGATTTTCTTCGCCAAGATGAAGGAGATCGAGGATCAATATCCGGTCGTCATTGTGGTGGGTGGGACCGGATTTTATTTTCAAGCACTCGAAAAGGGACTCTGGCCCATTCCTCCCGCCAACGAGCAGATGCAAAAGGAATTTTATCGGCGCATCGAGGCGGGCCAAGCCCCCCAGCTTCATGAAGAGCTGCAACAACTGGACCCGCCCAGCGCCGCGCGCATTCATGTCCATGATCATTACCGGCTCGTGCGGGCGTTGGATATCATTCACTCTACTGGCAAGCCTCTCACTCAAATTCTATCGGATCATCAAAAGTCAGGTTCTCATTTTGCTTATCCTTTGCTGAAAATCGCGCTTAAGTCGACGCCCGAGGAGCTCGCCAGCTCGATTCGAGCGCGAACGGATGAGATGCTCAAAAAGGGTCTATTGCACGAAGTCCAAGGCCTGGTCAGCGAAGGCTTTGCGAAGTGGGAACCCTTGCAGAGTGTGGGTTACAAGCAATGTCTGGGATTTTTGGAGCGACGCCAGCCCGGGGCCGGCGATAACTCGGATGGTACGGATGACTCGGATGGCATGGCTGACGTTGATGGCGCGGAGGTAAACTTGGGATTGGCGGAATTGCAAAAGGAAATTGTCAAAGAAACACTCAAGCTGGCGAAGAAGCAAAGAACGTGGTTCCAGAGGGATAAAGAGATCCGCTGGTTTCATCCTGCAGAGATTTCAGCAATGGAAGACCTTGTGTCGACTTTTCTTCTGTAAGTTCTCGTGACGTCCGGCCGTTGACTGTTGAGGATTGGCGGAGCAGATTTACGGCATGAAGAGTATGACCGGTTTTGGATTTGGAAAGAACGAGTCCCCACAAAGTTACGTTGAAGTCAGTATCAGGGCCATCAACGGCCGTTTCTTCGAACCGCGTTTTCATCTGCCGCGCGAGTTCTTGCCCCTTGAGGCGGACCTGAAGCGAATCCTGCAGAAAATGTTCGGCCGCGGCACCATCGATGTTTTTGTGTCCCGCAAACCCAAGCCGGCGGCTCGAAAAAGTCGGGTCCTCCTCAATCATGAAATAGCCCGCGCCTTTGACAAGTCATTGCGCTCTCTGGCCAAAGAAGTGAATTGCGGCTATGAACCCCACGTTGAACTGCTGGTCCGGTTGCCCGAGGTTCTGCAGGTCGAGACTGACAGCGAAATTTCCCCCAAGGAAGCGAAAAGTCTGATGCAAGCGATGGAGGCTGCCTGCCAGGCTTGCGAGCGTGAGCGTTTACGGGAGGGAAAATCGATAAAGTGCGACCTCGAACGGCTGTTAGTTCAGTTGAAGAAACAGCTTGATGTGATCAGTCAAATTCGCGGTGAAGTGAATGAACAAATGCAAGCGAGAGTCGAGCAAAGACTTAAAGCCAGGCTGAAAGGCATTGAGCTGGATCCGCAACGAATAGCCCAAGAGCTGGGGCTGATTCTTGAAAAATCTGATATCAACGAGGAAATCGTGCGTCTTGATGAGCATTTGCAGAATTACCAAGGCTTGATGGTGGACGGAGGCCCCCTCGGTAAAAAACTCGATTTTTACACGCAAGAACTTCTGCGTGAGATCAATACGATTGGGTCAAAATCCACTGTTTCTCGATTGACACAGGTTGTTGTGGAGGCAAAAACTATCATTGAGAGAATGCGGGAGCAGGTACAAAACTTGGAATGAAGAATAGCCGTGGCTCTGCGGAGGTGCCGAAGCCAGCGTGGGCGGCGAAGCCGCCACGGGTAATTGTGGCGTAGGCACCGACTTGGCTCTCCGCCGCCCAAGCTGGTATTACTGGAAGAGATAAATGAAAGTACGAATTATCATCGTCGCCGCGCCATCTGGTGCCGGTAAAAGTAGCTTCGTCGAACGGATTTGTCGGGAAGACGACAGGCTGGTGGACCTTGTGACTTGCACAACCCGCGCCATGAGACGAGGAGAAGAGCAGGGAAAGCCTTACTTCTTTATCTCCGGCGATGAATTCAAGGAAAGAATCAAGCGGGACTATTTTGTCGAGTGGGCTTGGGTTCATGGGAATCTCTATGGAACGCCAATGGAGCACCTGGAAAAGGCCTGGTCCCAGCATAAAACAGTGATTATGGACATTGACGTTCAGGGTGCCGCCACTTTTAAAGAGAAATTTCCTGACGCCCGAACGATTTTTATTCTCCCTCCCAATATTGACGAATTGCGTCGACGAATTCTAAATCGGGATGGCATTGCGCCTGCAAATATGCAATTGCGGCTGCGAAATGCCGAGAGTGAGATTTCACAGGCCTCGAAGTTTGATTTTCAAGTCGTCAATGATGTATTTGAACAGTCTTATGCCCAGTTTAAAAAAATTATTGAGGATTTACTGGGATCTCACTAGAAAGAAAGTTTCCTTAAATTGAGGAGGTGCCGACGCAGCCGCCTTGGGCGGCGGAGCTGAGGTAGGCACCGACTTGGAAAAGCTTAAGTAAATAAGTGAGTAATTAATTAGGTAAGTAAGTAAGTAAGTAAGGAGGATGTTTGAATGGCTCGAGTGACGGTCGAGGACTGCCTTGATAAGGTTCCCAATCGATTTGCCTTGGTTTTGCTGGTCGCCAAGAGAGCGAAACAGCTCATGCGTGGCGCCGAGCTGACGGTCGCGACCAAAGGGAACAAGATGATCGTCGGGTCATTGCGCGAAGTCGCCGCAGGAAACGTTGTCTTTGATCACGACCCTGGGCGAGGAACTCCCGACGAGCAAATCGAAAAAGATCTGAATAAGTAAGGTCCCCTCCGCAGAGCCATGGGTGGTTCGGTGGCCTGGGAATTTACCGGATGGACCACTTAGATCGAGTTTCCATAGTTCTTCCATAAGCTTTCGCGATATTTCGTCCAGAACACAGCCTTTTTCTTCAGCTCCTCGTCCCCATCGAGCGCAAGCTCATCTATACTGGAGGAAATGTCTGATTTTGCCGCAGGGGAGCGTTTACCCCAAAAATCACCCAGAACCCTTGAGGATTTGAAGCGAACGATTCTTGCCTATTTTCCACAGGCTGACTTGTCGCTGGTGGAAAAGGCCTACCATTTTTCAGAAAAAGCCCATGCCGGGCAAATTCGCCGCAGTGGAGAGCCCTACATTGCTCACCCCTTGGGGGTGGCGGGCATTCTGGCCGATCTGCGCCTGGACCTGGACACCATCGCCACGGGCTTGCTTCATGATACGGTGGAGGACACCCATGCCACCATCGCGCAAATCCGTCATGAGTTCGGGGAAGCCATCGCTCATATGGTCGATGGCGTGACAAAGATTTCAAAAATGAATTTTAAGACCTCGACCGAAAGACAGGGCGAAAATATCCGCAAGATGATCGTCGCCATGGGAAAAGACGTGCGGGTGATCCTGGTGAAGCTTGCCGACCGCCTCCACAACATGCGGACATTGAGCCATATGCCCTATGATAAACAATCAAGGATCGCGCAGGAGACTCTGGAAATTTATGGTCCGCTGGCCAGCCGGCTCGGTATTTCAAGCGTCAAGACGGAACTTGAGGACTTGAGCTTCCGCTTTTATCGGCCCGAAATGTTTT
>PSRN01000240.1 GCA_003176075.1 Bdellovibrio sp. | reverse complement strand
CGGGTGAGGAGGCGGGACCATCGAAAGGCCCTCCGCCAGGCTCGAAAGAAGGAATTTCGCAGTTCGACGATGGCCGCCTTGGGAGATTCGATGCGCATCCCGGTGTCCCGCCAGGCTTTCTCTCCCGAGAATTTGCGGCTGTGAACGGAAATGATGTTGAGACTTCCCGCGAAGGCCACGATTCGATCCACAATAATGACCTTGCGATGATTCCGGCTATTGATCCGCCTCAGAAGTGCGATGTAAAGACGCAATTCAACGCGCGGCTGTTGCAGCGGACCAAAGTTCAAAAAGGGAACCGGATGATAGACCCGCAAGTGAATTTCGTTTTGCTCACAAAACTGGCGAAGCGCCGGGAGCGAGGTGTTCGATCCGACTCCATCCACCAGAAGGTAAACAGCAACGCCACGCTTTTGCGCTGATGCGAGTCTCTGCAAAAATTCAACTCCAATTTCGTCCAATGCAAAAATGTAGGTTTCAAGACATATCTCCGCTTGCGCCGCCGCAATGGCCTTGAAGGCTTCCCGGTAGTAATCATCCCCTTCAAAGAAAAGCGCGATATCTTGTGTCATTAAAGTGCCAACTCTTGCACGAGCCATTTCCCCTGACGACAATTCTAATAATGTCTTACTTTTTGCGGAAAACAAATTGCTTGTTTTTTTCGACCCGCTTGGCGCGAAGTCCAGTCTTCGCGACATTTTTGATGATCTTGACTTATCTGAACTCTTCTGTGGGCCTTGCTTGGGCGGACTTGGCATTGGCCGATCCGGCCCCTGCAACAGCGGAAATACAGAAAGGTGAGGGACCCCAAGCGGAAGGATCAAAAGCAGAGACGCCAAAAGCAGAGACGCCAAACGTGGAAGCGCCAAAAGCTGGTGTGCCCAAGGCAGGTGTACCAAAAGCAGAAACTGCGGAGTTGCCAAAGGCGACAACTCGGGAGATCGCCGCAGCCCAGCTCTTCGTCATTTCACCGGCGAGCGCCAAAGATTACGAGGAAAAAATCGCTCCTCTTTTTAAAACGCAACTCGAGGTCTGCTCCAAGTGCCAAGTAACCAATTCGACCCCTTACAAGGAAGGCGTCTTTGATTCTTCCCGCTTGCCCAGCCAAATTGATGGATTGCCTCGCCAGGGCTCCATTCTCGTCCTTCTTTGGAATCAAAAATATGTGAAAGACAACGACCCCTGGGTGGCCAGTGTGCGAAAAGCCATTCAGGAAGGCCTGATTGTTGTCGCTTCGGCGGGTAGACCTCAGTCCGCGCAACCCACCTTGACCTTGAGCCGAACTCTCTGGGGTCAGATTCCAGATGTGATTCTGATTGGTGAGCTGGAAGAGACTGAGCGCCTGGGGCCCGGCACTTTTTTTGGGCCCGAAATGCTAACCGCGCTCAAGCCTCTTCCGACGTCGGAAATTCCTGATCTGGGGGCCCTGCAATTTTCGATTCGACTCCTCGGAAGAGTTAAAAGCCATCCGACGAATCACTGGGTTTCGTACTTGCGGGAAAGAAAAGCCAAATTGCGAAAATTCTGGCCAGCCTTGGGGGATTTTTTTGACCGGTAGGGCCCCTAAGTGAGAGGCTGTTTCAAAATGAAGTTGGCTTGCTCTAGGGTGTTTCCTATTTCTTCTTTAAACCTCGGACAGGCCCTCCAGCTAGGGCCGAACGCAATTCTATTAGCTTCTTAAAACCGAGTTGTGTGTCTGAGGTTTTGAGAAGCTAATAGAATTGCGTTCGGCGAGCGTCGGGCCCTGAACTCGGTTTAAAGAAGAAATAGGAAACACCCTAGAGCAAGCCAACTTCATTTTGAAACAGCCTCTAAGAGTCACTGCATCTCAGCAAAACATTTGGCCACAATATCGTGGTTGATCCAACTCACCGGCGAACTCGTGGAACCCACGTCGTTCATCATCAGACGACCGCAGGCGGAGAAAACGATTTCACTGAGCGGGAAGGTGACCAGGTTCTTCAGGTCCAGGTGGGCCTCAAAGATCGCGTCCGAAGTGCTCAGAAGCCTTTCCATTTGCTTTGGACTGTTGTGTTGGGGCCAATTTTCAAAAACGCTCTGCGAGCGAACCTCAGGGCTGAGTATCGCCGCCTCGCAAAGATCCATCAGCTCATAAAGGGCTTTTCCCGGCTTCAGAAGACGCTGGCAGTGGTTCCACATGGCTTCAGTCCTCGGCGAATCCGGGCTTTCTCTCTTGAGGGCTCGAAGGAGCGGGTAGAGCGGCAGCTCGACACCTTGAAAGATTGACGACGACTGGGTCAGAATTTCCGGGCAGTTGTACACCGTGGTTCTGACACCCATCTTGTGCCACTCTTTGGAGATTTCTTCCAGTCGAAGCTTGGCCCAGCCTTGCAAATAGGGGGCGTAGCTCTGCCACGTGTAACGATCCTTTAACAGTACTTCCGTGCCGTGGTAGCCGAAACCGGAGTAGGCGATAACCTTCGATTTTCGGGCCTCGCGGAAGGAGGCCGTCTCCCGCAGCAAGATGCCGTATGACTCGGCTGAAACCTCCAAAAAATTACGCGCGACGATTCGTCCAAGGCCCGAATTCCAGAATTTCTCACTGGGACAAAAGCGCTCGCCGACGCCTTTGAAAACTCGATTCATCGGCGCCAAGACAGCGCGGGCCCGCGGGACTCCCCCGGCCATCAGATGAGCGAAATAAACATTCTTGTCCTTGGGCACGATCTGTTCCAGCTCCGCGACAAACTTTCGCACGTGCTTTGTCAGGCGCTCGCGGCCCTGCTGAATCGCTTTCTCCATCAGCCCTTCATTGAGCTCAAAATTTTCCCATTCCGAAGATCGCACGTCTTTCAGGCAGTTGATAAAAGCATCAAGGCCATCCACGGCTTCCAAGTCAAAACCCGCTTCCAACGGAACGTTGATGACGGGCTTTTCAATCGCCCCCAGTTCTTCCGCATTGAGGGGTCTCAAGCTGTTGTCTTTTTCCCGCCGCCCCACCGTGGTTCGCACCACGGTAAGGCCTCGGTGCTTTGCCATATTGAGAAGACCATTGGCGTACCCGCGACTGAACAGCTCACCAAAGAGGACAAGATAATCCCCTCGAGAAAAGGGGCCTTTGCCGGGCAATTCACGGATGGCATAATAACTCGACATGAAACCTCCCACGGAAATCGGCGATTTCATGACGAAAAGACGAATATGTCAAGATTCGGTGCTAGTTTGCAAACGATTGGTTACTGGGTAGTGGACTCGGCGAAGTCGAAGCCGGTGAGTCCGGCACCTTTGCATTGGACAATGGCAAAGGGTGCAAGCGGGTCAGAACACCGGGCCGGGTCCCAGAACCAATCCTAAAGACTCTCTGCATTTTGCTCAAATCTGTTCGCTGGTCGTCGTAGTTGGAAGAGTCATTCGCTGGATAATCCAGAGTTTGATTCAGGTTGCGCCTGAAATCAGCGTAGTCGATTTGTCCGCGAAGCGATGCAAACCAGGTCTTAATGTAATCGGAACTGTTGGTGTCAACAGCAAAGGGTTTGTCATTTCCACCGCGAATAAAAAAGTAATCTTCCATAAAGCTGATGGAATGTCCTTCAGTATGCCCCTGGCAAATCAAGATGCCGCGGGAAAGAAGCTTCATCGTTTGTTCGTACGTCAGATCTTGCCGGCTCCAGCGAGCGTATTCAGAGCGGTAGACCCCGATAATCGAGTTGTGTTTCTTTTCCAAAAATAATTGAGGATTTAACTGAATCGAAACGCAACGTTCCGCGTCCTGAGCCATGATCGGAAAACTCAGTCGATCGCTGGAAAGCGAGCGGCTTGAACCTGAACCCGCTGACTGCCCGGATCCTGTCACGTGGCCCATGAAAAAAGAAAATCCAGGCCCGGCTCCCATGTATCTGACCTTACCTCCAAAATCAAAGCCATATCCACTTCCAAAGTTTCGGGAAAGACCGAAGCCGTCCGAAATACCCAGAGATTCGACAAATTGAGGCAACGGGACATTTCGACGATCACAGGATTTCGGTTGCCCGTCTTGTGGCTGGGTACAAATCTCCGTCGGAATAATTTGGGGATTTTTCACAAAATAATGGAAATGCACATCAAAAGGGGATCGGAAGTCGTTCCCGATGAGTTTGTTGAAGTCGTTCCGGACGAGTTCGTTCACGCAGGTCCGACTCAAATATTGCGGCACACCGTCCCCATTGGCATAGTCAGGGGGGTAAGCGTCGAGTCCTTCGGGTCCCAGCGGTTTTCTCCAGAGATTGTGGAAAAAGTAACGGCATAGGCGTCGACCATCGATGGCGTCCATCTCCTTTCCATCAAGCCAAGATTGAAACAGAGCCTGCGGATCCTGAATTTCACTTTCAGGCCATTCATTGTGCGCGTCGAGTGTCTGGGCGAAGTTTTGCACTTTCGCCCTGTCGTTCAGATTAAGCAGTTCCAAGTCGTCATCTTTGGCCATGCTTTCTTTGGTGGAGGATGCCGCCTGTTGCCTTCGAACCCGGGCCTGTTCAGGAATAAAATATTTTTCGAGATGTAAAACGAGGGACGTCCCGTCCCAATTCGGGATTTCCAAGTTATGCATACCGCCGCGGGGGTTATCAAAGAGCCACTGTGCGACCGAGGGAACCGGAACAATATTGGTGTCTTTGTCGACATAGTCTTCATACTTAGCCGAGTGGAAATCGTCCACCCCGGCGCCGGTCGACATCAGCAGGGCCGCTTCATCCTTCAACGGCATGATTTCCACGATAAAACGGTTATTTCCCAATAGAGATGGAAAGGCATCATTGGAAATTTCAATCGGCGCCAAGTCGTTAATGGATCCGTTGCTGCGCACCTCAATGAGCGCGCGGCCGATCAAATAAATATGATCCTTCAACGCGGCAACTTTTGTATAATCCTCAATTAACTGATCGACGATTGCATACCGCATAAGGTATTTGCCCGGCGGCAGGGTTTTGTCATCAACGCCATAGTCTTTGGTCATGGTGAGGGGAGCATATTTCGGGCGCAAATTCAGATTGGCGGTTCTGAACTGCTTAAGTCCCAAATATTCATCCACGCCGTAGCGGAAGCGATCGATATAGTCGCCGTAATAGTAGTCAAAGAAGATTTTGGTCTGCCCCTTCACGCACTGTTCGCGGGGATCACTTTCAGGTTGATCCGGCGGGAACCAGCGCGAGTCCATCGAAGTGTAACCGGCGGTTTCCCAGGGGTTGATGTAAACGGGAATATTTTCCGTATAGTCATAAGCGTCCATATGGACGGTGAATTCATACTTCTTGCGGCATTCAGTGGTAAGGAAATTGAAAGCCACGCTGTCTTTCCATTCGATGCAGCCGTCCGAACCGGTGGAGGCAAAGGATTTGATGCCGTTGATTTGCGTGACATTCACATTCACGCTGCGAATGGACTGCTGGTCAATGCCCAGTGTAAAACAAGCCTTGATCGTGTATTCGCGGCTCATATTTTTGGCGAAACCTTTGTCGGTGGGCTTGGCCTGATAGGCCTTGACCTCGGCTTTTTTCATTTCAATGCCATACTTGCGAATAAAATCAGGGGACCTTGTGACCACCTTACTCACGTGACTGCCGTACTTTTTCATTAAAGGAAAATAAGCTTTTTGGTCCACGTCCAAGACTTTCACGTTGGGGCGGGCTAGAAATTCTTCCTTCTCCGCTGCAACGGACGGCAACGTTTTATTCATGTAAAGCAGAGGCTGTTCTTGCAGATACTCACTCACCGTTCGGATCGCCGGCTTGCCGTTTGGGGCGGCGACTCCAGTGGATTCGGGTGATGAAGTCCTTTTGATAAAATCGCCATAGGGCATGCTAAAACTCTGTCCCGTGAAATGGGCTGAATTTCCACCCACTAGAATCTTTTCAAAGCTTGCAAGGAGCGCGAGCGGGTTCGGTGAGGTCGCCGGCGGAGTGACCGACACCGAGAGTCCGATCAGCAAGGTGGAGGTGGTGGCGCAATAGTGAGTCAATGTCAGGTCGTGGGAAAATAGAATCTGATTGCCGCTGATAAATTCCCCAGGGGTCTCAAAGCGACCGATAATGCCGATTTCCGGCCGGTCTTGTTTGGCGTACTGATACAGGCACATCAGATGAATTGTGGCCCGCAAGTTTTTGGCCGCCGGCAGCTCAATCTTGTGCAGGTCGCCTTCAGGTTTCTTCCGCTGCACATAGAGGTTGCCAAAAATCTCCAGCTTGTAATGGCCTCCTTCTTGGTCCACTTTTTGATGGATGACATTGGTGCGAACGCCCTCCAGAACCAGGGGCTGAGGCCGCTGATCCGAGCCCTTTCCCTGCAAGTGAAGTTGCACTTGCTCGCCCCTGACCACGCCGTGCTTGATTTGCCCCTTGGTGGGGTCGATTTGTTGTCCCGTCCAGGGGTTGGCGAGGACGCCAATTTTCTGCGATCCATGATGGAATTCGGCCGCTTCGATTCGTCTCTCGAGGAGAAGATGTTTCTCATCGGCGAGCGGATTCATCGCGATTTCCTCAGTCCAATTCATGCAGCCGTCAGGTCGGGTCGGTTCATTCGCGATCGGTGCGCCCCCCTGTGGACCGTAGACATTGAAATGAATTTCTTTAACTTCCTTTTCGTTCTTTCGATCCTTGAGGCAAACCGTCCAAGTGATGGTGCGTGACTTCGGCAGTGGCAGTTCTTCCATATTTTCAGCCGCCGTGAAATTGGACTCCCATTTGGAGATAAAAAAACTGCCCGTCCCGTTGTCAACGGGGCCAGAGACAAAACTTTGCGGGACCTCAGGCTTGCCGCCAGGTGATGGGAGCGTGCAACCCGTCGCCAGAAGGGCAAAACAGGCCATGCGCGCCAAACAAACCGGCGCGATCGGCCACCAAGTCTGTCCTTTGCGAGACAGCACAGGGCTAGAAGACAGCACTGAGTGTTTCCAAAACAACGCCCACGTACTTGTCGTTACCAAGTCTACCGACATCATTTTCATAAATTGCGCGTCTTTCACCGAGTGTCCCCCCAAAGGTGAGAAGATTTTTGTACTTGAAATTCAACTTCAAGTTATAACCCACGCGAGCCGTGCCAAAATCCTCATGATTGAAATTGGCGACTGTTGCATCCGGTTCAATGAAAAAATAAGTGAGATTGGGAAGAAACTCCCACTGGCCGTTCATCTGCCAGGCGAGATTATTCTCAATCGAGTAGCCGCGATTGTAACCCGAGGGGGCAAGCCCGTTCGACAAGCTCGCCAGGCGAAGGCCGTAGCGCAAAGAAGTCATCGCCTGCCAATCAAGACCGGCGGTCAATTCCAGACCCTGGTAGCCGAACAAAAAGTCCACCGATGAAAAGCCGCTCTGGGTGTTGTAGCCCGTGTTGCCGAGCGTGGTGGAATCCGAGGCCACCGTGCGGGGAAGATTTTGGTACTGAAAGCGCGCCGCCTGCGCATAGCCCTTCAGCGATGAAATTTGTCCGCGAACCCGCACTCCCGCCGACAGATAACTGGGGGTCTTGTTATTGTTATCGCCAGCACTGGTCGAATTAGCCGATCCCGGGATGCCGCCATAACCAAAGAGGGAAACGGCCAAGTCCTGCCTTTCGCCACTGCTCGCTGAAAGCAAAAGACCCGAAAGGGGCGTGTGAACCAGCAGAGGAGAGTGGTATTCCGCCATCCTCAGGACGCCGGCGGCCACTTTGAAATAGTTCTGATCACTGAAGCGTAAATCGCCCTCCTCCAGGCCAAACGTCGCTTCCCGGCCGTTGGTGGCGGTGGCGGACTGGACAAAACCGGAGTTGAAACGGGCATAGGGGTTGGCCACGATCTCGGTCATTGTTGACAGTTGATAGTGCAAGCCAAAGAGCATCTTGACGTCCGAACCGTCCTTGCGGTCGGCCAGGGAACTGGCGTAAGACCGCCCTTCCATCTTCATCGCCATCGAAACCTCGGGTTTTTCGCGAACCGCCCGCGTTTCGCTGACGGACAGGCTTTCAGTTGAAGAATTGCCCGTGGCGTCTGCGGAGGTGCCGGAGGCACCGACTTGGGCAGAGCCGCCCACGCTCTGAGCCATGGCCTCCAATTGAAAGGTTAAACCCAGCGTGGCCAATGAAAGTTGCAGGAAAAGTTGCAGGAGGCGTCGCTGTGGGATTCTCAATGGGTTCCCTTCTTCAAACCTCGACCGCTGCGCTGAAAACAGATTTTGCCTTTCCGATCCAGCGTTTGAGCGCGAAGTGATGAGTTGTAAGTGGCTCATTCATAACAAAGAAGTTTGATCAGAGGGATAAAAATGTGTTTATCGAAAGGTCAGTGTTTTCTTTATGGATTGTCAGGGTTTAGTCCGTTCTTGATCAAGAGAGCTGGATCCTAAAAAAACTTTCAGATCTGATAGCAAATTCATCAGGTTTTCCGTCGCATGACTCCTCATGTTGACCTCTTGCTGCAGTAGGTCTTTCGCTTCTGGCGTGAATTTGTAGCTGGCGATGGCTTGGCCAAGCTCCTGGCCAAGCTCTTGCGCGGAGCGGACCACGGTGACTGCTGGTCTTCCATCGGGAGGCAAGAATATCTTTTGAAACTCCAGGGCCTCCCTGCTGTTGGCGATGCACGGCCCCACCAAGACGGGAAGGCCGGCAGCGAGGGGTTCAAGCACGCTGTGAACCTTGCGAGCCATCGAGCCGCCCACAAAGGCAAAATCGGCCCAGCGGTAAAGCTCCGCCAGCACGCCGACTTGATCAACGAGCAGAAACTGACTCCGCCAACCGCGGGTTCGGCTGTAGAGGTCCGCCGGCAGTTCCAGGCTTTTCAGCTGAGCCGTCAGAGAGGCGATTTTTGCCGGCCTCGGTTCGTGCGGCACCCAAATAAAGCGAAAGCTTTGCCGCACGTGGGGAAATTCGCGCAGGGTCTGCAGCCAGAGTCGATCATCCTCGTCCCACGTTGATCCCAGCGCAATAATCTTGCGCCGCTTGGGGCCGTCGTTCCTTTGATCGGAGTCGTCCTCCCTATGAACTGTTAAAGGCTTGGGCTTTCGCAGCCTGAACAGGGCCTGCTCGAAGCGCGGGTCACCCAGCGCGATCACCGGCGTCGTGGTGTGTTCCTTGAGGGTTTGCTGATCGGTTTCGGAAACGCATGCAATAGCTGTCAGCTGGTCAAAGGCAAATCGCTGCAGCACTGAGCTTTTCTTGCCGGGCGCCCAGGTCGCGGCAAAGAGAATCGTGGGAATCCCGTGCTGCCGGCATTGATAGGCAAATTCGGGCCACACGTCAGTGCGTGCGATCAAAACGGCGGCAGGCGCGAAGTGATCCAGAAAGGCCGCCACATTTTTTCTGTCGTCCCAGGGAAGCGGACAAACGAGGTCCGCTTCCAGATCATGGTGCAGCCTTTTCGAAGAGGGTGAAAAGTAACTGAAGACCAATCGCCAGTCGGGGTGTTCCCGGCGCGCGGCTCGCAGCACAGGTTTGGCGTATTCAATTTCACCGCTTGCGGCATGAACGAGCAAAGTTTTTCGCGTGTCGGCGTGGGCGGTGGCGCCGCGGGTGTCTCTGGGGAGTGGCGGCAGCGGCTTTGACCTGTCGTCGAGGAGCTCTCGCGTTTTTGAGTTGACCAGGGGGCGTGCCCAGCGGAGGGCGAAGAGCGCCAGGGGAACCAGAAGATGCCGGTAGAGAAAGAAAACACCGCTCACCTTCCTCCAGTTCATGGCAG
>PSRN01000199.1 GCA_003176075.1 Bdellovibrio sp. | reverse complement strand
ACGGGTGTGCAAAGGGGTGAAATCCTCAGCGTCCAATTTCTCAAAGATATCAAAAATATTGTCAATCTTGCCGCCCAGAATTGAATAACATCCGGGTAAATTTTCTTGCCGTTCCAAAAGAATCGGTCTTCCATCGTCGCTTTCATTCTTCACTAGAACAGTCTTAACTTCGAACAAAGAATCGCGGTACTTGGCGGCGCTCAAAAGAGGAACGAAGCGCGAAGCATCGCGAATCATCCGGTCAAATCGCGACTGCCGTTTGTAATTCATCAATTTCATGTTGGGGTCATGGCCCGCTTGGTCCAGCCAGCTCATGTGGGGAGTGTATCGAACGTGCGACAGTGAATAGAGCGAGCGGGCAGGAAAGGGCATCATCGAAAAAAATGGCCCATCCATCATTGTAATACCGATTCCCAGCAATGGGGCCGGAGGTTCAATGAGAGCCATCTCCGTAATCTCCTGCTTGATGGGGGTCCTGAGCGGGCGAAAATCCCCTGTCAGCTGATTAAGGCCACTGTAGGTGCAATTCATGATGATCGGAGCTGAGACCTCACTGAGTTGAGAGGCGTCGTCGCCTGCGGCGAGCGTGCAAAATATTCGTCCATTCTCCGATTTGTTGATGGTTAGCGCACGCGTGGCGAGGCGAACTTCCACTTGGCTGGACTCCAAGTCCTTCTTGAGTTGTTGCGCGAGAATGCCCGCGTCGAACGCGTGCTCTTCAACGACGTAGACCCCTTCCACAAGTTTGGGATCGAACAAGGCGCGATAGGACGCACCGGCCACCCGCAACGGCGCCTCAATGTCGCGGCAAAATCTCTCGAATTGGCGGGCGGTGACTTTTGAGTTTCGTCTGGCAATCGCGTACAGTTGAACAAAATCTTTGTATACGCAGCTTGGCCATAACTTGATAAAATTCGGCAAATTGATTCGGCTGCGAAATGCCGTCGTGAAACTTCTCGGATAATGGTAACCATTATGCACGCGGGCCTGATTGTTATAAGAAGCTCTTTGCAAAATTTCGGATTCTCTTTCCACCAGCAGAACACGGCGGAGTCCCCGTTGTTGACGAAGATAGATGGCTATGGCGGCACCGTAAAAACCGCCCCCTATGACAATGGCGTCGAAGACTCCTTTCATTCCAGAGCTTCCGCGCGGGATGAGTTGAATTCAACATTGAGTCGCTGTCGTCGGGTCATGCGGGCGCTCGTAAATTCCTGGGCAATGTGATAAAGAGGGCCCTCCGTCGAGAGGCTTGCCATATGAATAATGTATTCACCCAATACCATGAGAACCAACGAGATCAAAAAAAACATTCCCGACTGTTGGAGGGAGAGACTTGTCCATCCTGGCGCCACGTCTTTTTTGATGATTGCGATCAGCACGACGTAAAGAGAATACAGGAGGTTGGCAATGGCGCCGAAAAGGGACAGCGAGGTCACCAAGCGCATTGGGATTTGCGTGGTGGAAACGAGCAGTCGCATTCCTTTGTCGATTCCCTCTCTCACATTCTTAATCCGGATGGTCTTCGGCGGGCTTGAGTATTCGAGAGTACTTCGCGCAAATCCACCGGTGGCCGGCAAATGACGGTAGGTGAGTGCCGGCTGGGGGTGTTGCAGAATAAAATTAACGACCCTCTTGCTCAGAACCCGATAGCAAGGCGCTTCGCGAGAGAGGTAAACACCGACAAAACTCTTAAACAGTTTATCGAAACTCGAGTAGGCGATTCGATAGGCCAGGCTTTGCTTGGGTTTGAGTTTATTATAAGCGAAAACGACGTCCGACCCGCCAACCGCTTTCTCAAGCATTCGCGGCAAAAACGAAATATTGTCGGTGGTGGGATCGAAAACGACCATGAAATCACCTAAACTGCTTTCCAACCCCGCCCACGAGGCGGTATCAAAATCAACTTCCTTGGTTAAGGCATAGACCTGCAGGTTTGCAATGCCTTGTTCTCCGGTCAGCTCGCGATAGAGAGCATGTGATTCATCGTGAGACCCATTGTCGATCAGAACAAGCTCATAGTCGGCGACGGTAGAGGCAATCTGACCCGCGATCTCATGCAATACGGAAGTTATCGTTTTTGCCTGGTTTCGCGCGACCACGACGACGGATAAAAAAATAGGGAAGTGAGTCATCAATTAAACAGTGGGCGTTGCCGCCCACGGCTCCTCTGTCAACCGATGATCATCTAATGGCTTGGTTGGGCCTGTCACTCATTTCATCTGAAAAATGACCATTTTACTCGAGAATATGATTGCGAACCTGCCGGTTGCTTTGAGAGGATTTCTCCACTTGAGAGGATTCCTCAACATGGAGAGGACGGCGGAGGTGCCGAAGGCACCGAATTGGCCCAATGCGGAGGTCCCGAAGGGACCGACTTGGCTCAGCTTTGTTGAAAAAGCGGCGGCTCCCGCAGTGGGGCTCGCTTGGGCCGTCGGCGCCTTCATTCTGGCGCTCCAGATGTCAGTCAGTGCTCATTATGCGGAATTTGTTGTCGGCGCAATCACTTGGAGGGACGAGTCCAAACTTGCTGACATCATCATCTTACCATTGTGTCTTGTCGTATTTATTGGAGTCACGGCAGGTCTTTCCCGCCTCATTTTACTGACCAAGGAACAACGCGGATCTTTTGAAGGAAGGCAATTTTCCGAGCTCCTTCTTTGGTGGAGTCTGCCTGGATTGATTACGATTCTTTCCGCATTCATCGACACACCGATCGATAAAAGTCTGCTTTTACTCTCCGGGGTAGGGACTTTGTTTCTCACTTGTCTTGTGATTCGAACAAGAAATTCCGAACTTTCCATGGGCGAGGGGAATGCCGGGCTTCTGGGAGCCCTTGCGGCCAGTTCAATACCCTCCGTGTTTTACCTGGCGTGGGGCCGGTTGAATCCGGAATATTCGCTCTCTCCCCATGCGAGGGAGCAAATGGTAAAAATAATCCTGGCCGTGGGGTTCGGAATTCTGCTTTACCTGGCGAAATGGAGGAATGCTTACCGCCGAATTGCATCTCTTCTCCTGATCATCGGCCAATTGGGATGGGGAGTGTTCTTTTGCTCGCTTTGGCCGGCTAAACTGGTTGAGCCCGGGAACAAATTCTCGGGTTATGCGGCCCAGCCCGCGTTACGCCTGCTGGTCTTGGGTCTCTTGCTCTGGACTTTCGCGGATATCGCTGGCCGATTTAGAAAATACCGCAGAACCCGGGAACTCAGCGATCTGATTTCGCCGGTCTCAGTGTTTGCTCTGATCGCCATAATCAAAGTCGGGGTGACCACGGTTCCATCGGTGAGTCCGGATGATTATCACTTTGGCGAAGGCCTGTTGGGCTGGAAGTCTTATCTCAACGGGGCGATTCCATATTTTGATTATCTCTCTCCCCACGGATTGATTGACGATGACCTTAATGGATTTGTGTCCCATTTCTTTTTTGATGGAACAGCGTCGGCAATTGGTGAGGCAGGGCGGGTCAGCTTTGTCCTTTTAGCGGGGATCGCCTTTGGATCCCTCGTGTGGAGCACAGGATCCATCGCGATCGCCACTCTCTCCACTTTCTTGTTATATAACGTAGTCCCGCAGGGATCCGGCATGAAATGGTATTTTTTTATTCCCTTTCTTTGTATTTGGCTGGCTCCCGGCACGAACAAAAATTCTTTAAAATGGATGGCCACCTGGCTGGTGACGGTGGTCATTATTTTATTAGGGGTGCCTCCGCAAGGTGTTGTGATGGTTGCCGCTTCGAGCCCACTTTTTCTGTATCATATCTGGAAGATCTGGCGCGAGAAAACGCCGATGGATTGGCGGTCTGTCGCTTTCGCTGGTGCATCTTTGCTTTTCTTTTTTGTTGCACTGCCCGGATTTCGCATGTTGCTGGGGGCTCTTCGTTATGTTCTTGAAAATGGCCCCATCAACCAAGTCGCCTATGGTATGCCTTGGAAATTCAGCTTGAATGGCGCGACGGGGGGGCGCAATCTTTTTGAATTTTTTCGTTCCACCTGGATTATCATTCCTGCAATCTGTGGCTACCAGATCATTCGGGCGATCAAAGAAAGAAAATTTCAGAAAGAATTTCCAGCCGCTGCGGTTTTCAGCCTGATCCTTTGCTTGCTTTTGCTCCCTTACACGATGGGACGGATTGACCCCGGCGCGCTCTCGCGGCTCGGCATCTTTACCATTTTTGTCTGGAGTGGGCTGCTCCCTCTCCTGCTGCGGAACGGACTCGAAAATTCATGGGTCACCGTCGCCTTTGTGATGGTGGTATTTGTGGCTCCGCTCAACGGAGACAAAAACCGTGCGGCCACGCTGGACCTCGAAAGCGCACTGACGCCCCGTCTTTCGGTCGGCGAGTTCAAAAACGGGGAAGAACGCGGTCTTTCGCCGGTCGGCCGGGGCTCCTTTGGGGAAGACTATTGGCAAAATCTGATCGAAGTGAAGTTGCTACTCGACAAGTATCTGGAGCCTCGGCAACCTTATCTTGATCTGACGGGAAGGCATGCAAGGTACTTTTATCTTGATCGCCTTCCCCACCTCGAGGTGACGGCGCCTTACAATTTGGTGCCGCTGCCGCAACAGCGTCGGATCATCGAGCAATTGAAAGAACACCCCCGCCGGATCGCGCTGATTTCAACAAAAGCCGGCAATATCATTCACGACGGCGGAGGCCTGGCTCTGCGTAATCCAATCCTTTATCGTTTCGTGCTTGATCACTATGAACCCTTCTTTGAGGAAGGTCACATCTTGGGCCGTTTGAAAGACCGGCCTTCAAGTCCTGGGGCGGCATTGCGAGACGCCGAATTTGTCACAAGCAAGTTCAAAGTCGAAAGAAAGGATGAACCCCAAAAGAAAGGTGAACTCCGAAAGAAAGGTGAACTCCGAAAGAATGACGGGGCCGGCAGGCTTCTTTTGCATCTCGAAGATCCAGCGTTGGCTCAGGTCCTTCAACAAGGTGACTCCGTTTACGTCGCGGATCAGGAGCTCAAAATTTCTTCGGTCGATCCAATGACTGGCAATATTGAAGTGCCGGGTTCCTCACAACCCATAACTCAGGAAAATCTCAGTCTGAAATTTGCAATCGGCGAGAGGGCACGGGCTTACCATGCTGCTCTCCTTGAGAAGGCGATAACGGTTTCGGAATTAATGTACGTTCCGATTGCGTGGGGACGTTCCTTTCCTTCCTTGGAAAAACGCATGTCGCTCGTAAAAGATGTCACGCCATCGATCCAGACCGCGCAGTCTTCCAATTCGAAATTGCCGACTTGGAAATTTCAAAGCTTAGGGCTATCAGGCGGGGATGCCGACCTTCTGGTTTTCGAGTTCGAGTGCGCAAACTCCAAGTCGAGCGCTGCCATGAAAGTTCACTGGAAAGGCCAATTGAATAAACACTTGAATAAACATCCGAATTCAAGTCTCGATTCTAACCTGACGTTTAGAGTCGCTTCTGGAACTTTGATTGTTCCCCTGGATGCGAATCCCAAATGGTCTTTGGACGAAAACGTCGAAGAACTTCAGCTTGAGTTGCTTGAAAAACCGCCTTGTGAAAATCCGGCAGTTGGCGGAGTTAAATTCTATCGACGCCTGTTGGCGGACTGAACCGTCCTTTGGTTCGGCGGCGGCATGGCTACGTGGCAGACGGGTGAGCTTGCAAGCGGCTCACTCGCCATTCAAAAAATCATTCATTTTTTGTGAACCAAAAGTCTCAATGGCTGCCCGCTGGTTGCAGTTTCGACACAAAAGCCTCAGGTTCTCAAACTGGTGATCACCGCCCAGAGCCCACGGCCTACAATGGTCAATTTGCAGAGCAAATTGCGACCCGCACTTTTCGCATTTGGAACCGGCTCTTTGCCAAATTGCTCGT
>PSRN01000064.1 GCA_003176075.1 Bdellovibrio sp. | reverse complement strand
CGCATGGAAACTCCTTTTTCGTTCGACGTCCCCGCTGTTAAACTCTTAGACACCTCTGAAATTCCGCCAATCTGGACCCCTTGCTATGCCGCAATTCTTGATCAGGGGATTTGGGGGCTGATCACTGGGTTGTGAAGCGAAATCTATGCCAAGGAACAGGAATTAAGGGGTCTCGAAATACGAATTGTCAGTTTTTTGCGAAGTGGATAGGTTAAGAATATGTTTCTGTTGATGTTTTCACTTGTACTTCGAGTGCAAGGTGCAAGTTGTGACATTTCGAAATTGAAGAAATTGCCCAAAATCGTACTGGTAGGTGAAACTCATAACGATCCTTCCTCGGCGCAGACAAGGTCCTATTTGATGGAGCTCGGTAGAGAAGCACGGTTGCCAGTTTTGACTGAGGTCCCACCGAATGAAGATTTCGTATTTAAACCGTGGTTACGTGAAAGCCAACTTGAGAGATCCGCGAAAAAAGCTGGCGCCCATGGCGAAAAATACAGCGCAGACAATCAGCTGATTTTTTCTCTGGAGCCCGAACTTGGCGGGATCGATGACTCGTATGAATTAGAGAGAAAAAACCTTCTAGAATGGATTCGGCAAAAGATGATTTGACCGACTTAAAAAAAGTGATTGAGGGTCCGATCGGTCAAACGGCTCACGAGGGTTTCAGAGCCAGGCCGCGTGGCCGGGCCGAATAAGGTCACCACCCAGCGGGTGGATTTATCACCTCATGTTCGGACGCGTTATCGTGCCCTGCGCTCTTTTGCTGTGTCAACTGAAGGTTGGCGAAGATCGGTGTGCACTCGTCCCTCTTTCACTTTGATGTGAACGATCGACCCGTCTTTTAGTTCGAGAGTTTGATCGTCTGAGGAAAAGTCAACGTCGTCAAATTCAACCGCAAGAATTTCTCCACGAGGGGAATACCAGCATACGCCCTCACCACGAACTGCCTCCTCAGCGTCGCCGAACGCATCATACCAATGAATCGAAAGGGGTCCTGATCCGCCGTAAGGACGAAAGGAAACTTTTGGCTTTTTCATAGCTTTACTTTCTTAAGGTTGCGATGTTTGTTTCTTGGTTTTCTTCCTGTCGAATAAGCCGAAGCAAAAAATGCACCTTCGCCAGTAATCTTAACAACCGCCAGAATGTATCGGATCTTTTCAAGCCGATAAAACAAATGATAGGTTTTTTCTCTGGAATGAGTTTCGACAGAGACTTCCGTGGGTTCCCGCAATATGCGTTCCAGCAGCTCCAGAAGATATCTTCAGGCAAAATAAAATGCCTCAGGGCATGCTCGACAGCACGCTTTTCGATAATGACCCGGTAACCAATTGCGCTGGTAATGACGGCAACAATCTTCGATTTCAGCTGCTTACTCCTCGATAGGGACAGGCTATAGAAAAGGGGCGAACTAGTGAATTTAATTTTTTAATTCAATTCAGAAATCGAGTTAATAAGCGATTAGCGAGCCTGATGGGGTAGGGATAAATCCCCGTGGGTTTTTTCCCATCCGCTAGGCGTCAGCTGATCCCTTCTCAGATCGGGTAATGAATTTCTCGAATTCCCCATGCATGGATCCACGCGTCCAGTGAATCAACAGGCGGGCGACATAAACTCTGCCGAGAGCGACGTGACTGCGAACGGGTTGTCGCTCAGCGCTTTCGAAGAATTGCAAAAAGGTCGATGCCGTGGCCAACAGGACATTGGCCATGAAATTCATCTCTTTGACGGATTCCATGGGTCTCATCCAATCTTTATCAATCCATTGTCTGTAGACCAATGTCATCAAGCGAAGAACTTTTCGGATATGAGCTTTCCACAGTTTTGCCAGCTGAGCATCTTTCCTTCGCAGGTAATACATTTCGCGATGAAAAAACCGATATCGCCAGTAGATCTCGAAGTTTTTCTCAATTAGATCCAGGGGGTGAAGCAAGTTGTCTCGTTTTTGGGCGCGCCACAGATCATAAGTCTCCTGACACATGATTTTGAAAAGGGCGCGAACGATTTCTTCCTTATTGGAAAAGTGAAAGTAAAGATTTCCCGGGCTCATGTCCAGAGCTTTGGCAATGTGGTTGGTCGTCACGGCGACAATGCCATGTCGATTAAAAAGCTCGATGGAGGTCATAAGTATGCGATCTTTCGTCTTCATAAATCCCGATCAATCCTGAACGTGAACTGGACTCCCTTGTCTAAGAGTCTGGTAAAATATTCTCATTAGTTCCGCCGCGGCCAATTGACAAGTCAGAAAGAGATTCACTCTTGAACAAAAGCCGTCATCCAAGCAGACTGGTTAGAGTATGAAATTCGCGCTTGCAGGTCTTGTTGGTCGGTGGTTGCTTCTTCTTGGACCTTGGGCTGTCGCTGGTCTTTATCTTCTCCAGACGCAGCCCGTATCAAGAGCTGAAGACAATTTGCACGCCTGGTTGGTCGATCAGATCTCCGAAAATTTGCGTCATAAACGATTTCCACGTGAGATTACACTTCCTTCAGGTGAAGCCAAGCCGACGGTTTACACGCTGGAATACACGGTGGACTGGGACCTGCAGCACGAAGCCGAGCGCCTTCTTGAGTCTTATAAACCGGACTACGGTGCATTGGTTGTCTTGAACGCCGAGACTGGAAAGGTCAAAGCCATCGCAAGTTTCGAGCGAACTCCCACCTTCAATGAGAATCTGGCCATAAAGGCCACTTTTCCCGCGGCATCCGTGTTTAAGATGGTGACGGCCGCCGCGGCGGTGGATCGTTACCGCTTTGATCCAGACGCCGAGATCCAGTTCAACGGTGGAAACCACACCCTCTACAAACGAAATGTATTCAACGACAATGTGAATCGCTGGACGCGCTCGGTGACTCTGCGTGAAGCTTTCGCGCGTTCCCTGAATACGGCTTTTGGCCGGCTGGCCGTCGAGCGTTTAGAACCCCAGGATATTCGCGACTATGCCCTACGCTTTGGATTCAATCGCCAGATCACTGGTGATTTCAAGTTTGAGAGTGGTTATACGGATGTTCCCATGGAGAAAAGTTTCCAACTGGCGGAAATCGCCAGCGGATTTAATCGTGTCACCAAGATGAGTCCGATTCAAGGCGCCCTGATGGCGGCGGCCATTGCCAGGGGCGGGGAAATGCCCATGCCTTTGATTGTGGAACGGATTCAATCAGAAGACGGCGAAGTCATCGGTGAAGCCGTGCCGCGGGTGGATCACGTCGTGCTGAGCCCGGAAGGGGTTGAAAGCATGAAGGCGTTGATGCGGGCAACTGTTAGCTCGGGCACCTCCCGCAAAGCTTTTCGCCACCTTCGACGGGATGCTCATTTCAAGGATTTGGAAATTGGCGGGAAGACGGGCTCGCTCACCGGCCTGAGCCCGAAAGGAAGAACGGACTGGTTCGTCGGTTACGCCATCGGCGAGAACAACGAAAGATTGGCGATCGGCGCGGTGACCGTTCATGTCAATTTATGGCGAGTCAAGTCCGCGGTGTTGGCTCAATCGCTGGTTGAAAAGTATTTCCGGCAACCTTTGAATTGGCAATTCGGAAGGGGTTCAGTTGGTGATGAGGTTTCTTGCAAGTCCGCTGGGTGTACCAACGGAAAAGCAAATGACTTGTAGGTGAGTTTCACACCCGCTTAGAGTTCGAGCGTCACGGCCACGGGACAATGGTCAGAGCCTTCAATCTCGTCCATCACTTCAGCGGACCTGAGACTCCCTCGCAAGTTTTCGCTGACACAGATGTAATCAATCCTCCATCCCCGGTTGGAAATGCGGGCGAATTCCCGGTAGTTCCACCAGGTGTATTTGTCCCGTTCATTCGGGTGATAAAGGCGAAAAGTGTCGACGAATCCAAGTTGAAGAAAGGACGTGAACCATTCCCGCTCTTCCGGCAGAAACCCGCTGTGGGTTGATAGTCGAACCGGATCGAACACATCGATCTCGGCGTGAGCCACGTTGTAATCCCCGACCACAATCAATTTCTTTCCGGCCGTCACTTTTGGAGTGAGGTGATGAGCAAGGTCCTTCAGAAAACGCTGTTTGAAATGATGGCGCTCTTCCCCTGAGCCGCCGTTGGGGAAATAAATATTGTACAGTTCAAACTCCCCGTAGTCCGAAATGACAAAGCGGCCTTCGCAATCATACGCGTGAACGTCAATACCACACTGAACCCCCATCGGTTTTAGGACACTGAAGGTGGCAACGCCGGAGTAGCCCTTGCGGTGCGCGCTGGACCAATTGGCAAAAGAAAAACCCAAGTTCCGCAGCGGATCTTCACATTGTTCCAGATGGGCTTTGGTTTCTTGCAGACAAAGAATATCTGACTTGTGATTTCGGACAAATTCGAGAAGCCCTTTTTTCGCGCAAGCCCGTATGCCATTGACGTTCCAAGAAATGATCCGCATTCGCCTTGTCTTGGCTTATTTCGGTTGATGTGGCAACAGTTGATGTGGCAACAAATGACTCGAAGGAGGAAAAGCCCCTTTGCAAAGCAATCATTCCACCCCTCCCCAGTCGTCGATAAGCCCTGATCGCTCCAGCCCAGATGGGGTCAGCCGTGATCAACTCTTCCGTGATCGCTTGATTGATGAACTTGCTGGAATGGTGCCTGAACATGGCCGGGACACCTTCGATAAGCTCATCGCGCACGGGCTGGTCTCGGGGGAAGTCCTGGACCTTCCCCGTTCGCTGCTTGCAATGGCGGAAAAAGTGGTTTCCGGTTTCTTTCATTTGCGCCGGAATCCAGACTACCTTCTTTCCTTGCAGGCGGCCCGGGAGCAAAGGAATGTGATTGACCCGGGAAACAACTCCATCTGCATGAGCTATGACTTTCATGTGGATTGGCGGCCCGGGCAACGGCCTTCGCTCAAACTGATTGAAATCAACACCAACGCGTCCTTTTTTGTTTTGAGTTACGTTCTTTACCGGGCTAATGGGGTTTCTCTTCCCGTCGCGGATTTTGACCTCACTGAAATTCAAAGGAACATCCTCACCGAGTTATCGCTCTTTCAATCGACATTCCGATCGACTTTTCGATCGACCGCCGGGCCTTCTCTTCGCGTGGCGATTGTCGATGAACGTCCCACTGAGCAGCGGCTGTACGCCGAGTTTCTTCTTTATCAATCCTTGTTCCGGAGCTGGGGCTGGAGCTGCGAAATTCAAGACATCAAAGAAGTGAGTGAGGACCTGGATTTTATTTACAATCGATGCACTGATTTTTATCTCAGCGGCGCCGATTCGGTCAAAATGCGCGCCCTTTTCATGAATCGAAGAGTTTGTTTTTCGCCGCAACCTTTCGAGTATCTTTGCCTGGCGGATAAGACCCGGTTGATCGAGCTCGCGCAAAGGCGGGGTTGGATCAAAGAAAACCTTGAAGAAAGCGAGGCTACGGCGGTCCTGACGTCCTTGATGGCCTCGCTCGAACTCACATCTTCCAATGCGGGACAAATTTGGTCGCAAAAGAAGAAGTGGTTCTTTAAGCCGGTCAATGCCTTTGGTGGAAGGCAAAGTTATCGAGGGGCCTCAGTGACCCGCCGAACATTTTCAGATCTCATCGACAAAGGAACGATCGCCCAGGAGTATTGTACAGCGCCCGAACTGGAGGTTCCAATCGCGGGAAGGCCCAACAAGTTCAAGTATGATTTGCGATTCTACGCTTACCAGGACCGGGTTCAGTTGGCGGTCGCGCGCTTGTACCAGGGGCAAGTGACCAATATGAAAACCCGGGGGGGTGGTTTCACCTGCGTTCGCTTCATTGACTGAGGTACCGGACCAGTGGCGGAGATGTCCCGGTCAGTGGGGCATGGCGGCCAGCCCTCCCCGACGGCGGACTAGTCCTCTTGCCGGATGATTTTTAGACATTTTT
>PSRN01000218.1 GCA_003176075.1 Bdellovibrio sp. | reverse complement strand
CTTCGATGCCAACCACCCGGTCTCCGTCCTTATCGATGTCCGTGGCAACGACAAGTATCTGGCCGACGAAATCTTATCCCGCCAAGCGCTTGGAGGGCAGGGTGAAAGATGGTCAAAGCGGGTCACCCCTCGCTTCGGTGCCGGAATTCTTGGTTACGGCATCCTGGCTGACCTGCAGGGCGATGATCTCTATCGTTCATTTCGCCAGTCGCAGGGACGAGGTGATTTTGGTTTAGGTGTTCTGTGGGATGGATCTGGAAATGATGAGTATGACTGTTTTGTGCAATGCCAGGCTTCGGCCGAATTTGGCGGAGGACTGCTGTTGGATGGGGGAGGCCGGGATAGATTTAAAATATTTCAGCAGGGACAAGGTTTCGGCGGACCCAAAGGATCAGGTGTTTTAGTTAAGGCGGGGATGGAGGATGATTCTTATTCGGCCAATGACACCCAGATTGATTTTCCATCTCTTGCGGACAAGAAAAGAAACACGAGCCTTGTTCAGGGGGCCGCGATGGGGTTTCGCGAAGACTACAGCGATGGTTACTCACTGGCCGGCGGCTTTGGAGCTCTTCTTGATGAGGGAGGCGCCAATGAGTTTTCGGCCGGATTTTATGCGCAAGGGTCGGCCTATTGGTACGGCGTGGGACTTCTCAGTGTGGGGATAGGCCAGGACACCTACCATGCGGCGAAATACGCGCAAGGTGCAGCAGCCCATTTCGGAGTGGGCATACTTCATGACTCCGGCGGCGATGATAAATACCAACTTGATCAACAGTTGGGCCTTGGACATGGCCACGATTACGGCGTCGGTTTCTTGTTGGATGACGGAGGAAACGATCAGTACGTCGCGAGCAGTTTTGCCCTGGGCTGCGCGAGCGACCAAGGCATCGGCATCTTTTGGGATCGCCAAGGCAATGATCGATACAGTTCAACGGAACAGGAGGTGATGGGTTGCGCGGCGGCACGTGTCCCCTTACCCAACACCCGCATTGGCGGGCGCACCATCGGTCTATTCCTCGATACGGGTGGCGTGAACGAATTCAATTTTCCCAGGATCAAGGGTACTTACTCGTCACAACACTGGATTTTTGATCCGATGCACCTGCCTCCTGAATTTCCGCAAAGAAGAAAGGCCAATCTGATTGGCGTCGGGGCGGTGACAAATCGCCCGGAGACCGACGATCCGTGGTGATCCTCGATCCCTGTGATCGTCGATGTAAAATGGCATCTGGTCTGCATGTATTACCACCGTGCTCAATCGAATCGGCTATGCCATCTTTTTACTGTCGATCTTTTTGACGCCGCCGTCTTTTGCCGTCAGGTGCAATGAAGCATTATCAACGAAGAAAGTGCATTTAACGGCTGATCAGATTCGGGAGCGTGCGCGGAATCTCGCTCGCGAGATCTTTAGCTATTTTCCAACTTTAAGTTTAGGCGACAATGACATCCACTTTGTGGTTTCTGAACATTTCGGCTGGTCTGATGCAGAATTCAAAATCCCCCATTTTGGTCCAACTTTTTTCCGTCCTGAAATTGCGACTGTCGTACTGGGAATTAAGGGAGAAGCTGATTGGAACCGCCTCGAAGCGTGGCTGGGTCACGAGATCCTACATGTCGTTTTCATCCATCTCATGCTGCAAAACCCGGAATTTACGAAGGCTCTGGCGCTGCGCTATCGGAGTTCCGCGGGCCCATCGAGCAGATCCCCACTCGAACTCAAGGAGTTGATAGTCACTTCTCTCAATAAAGCAAGAAGCAGCCAGGAAGACAGGGAGGCGGATATTGAGTATCACCTGGCGCTTGTTCATAAAGCGGTCGGTCTCCCCGTGGATGCTCAACTTCTCAAGCAACTGACGCAGAGGTATAATTCGTTCGCGTGGGACGGCGCAGAATTTTTCCAAGAATTTTATGAAGCGATATCGCCGCAGAATGAATTATTTGTTGACGAAATCTTTTCGTTGATCAGAAAAAATCCGAGCATCATTGCAGATTCATTGGGCTACAACCACCAGGCCCCCTTTTATATATTCAAAGACCAAGTCGACCGAGATAAGGGCCCGAGACCAAGAGACTCATCTCATACCTTTGACTTTGACGAGATCGAACACAGCGACGACCCGCACCTGAAATTCGACGGCGTCAGGGGTGCGCTTTGGGCACTGATTCAAAAAAGATTTAAAAGTCTCTCCATCGAGCAAATCAGCCAAGCCATGGTCACCGCGACTTTCAAATTTGATCAAGAGCAGGTTTACCGGGAAAAAATCAGGCGTGAAGATTTACCCGTGGCGGCTTCGCCGTCCACGCTCAAGCCACCACCATCGCAAGCAGACGATAATCGATTGTTCTTCAGAATCATTGTCGAAAAGCTAAAGAAAAAAGAGCATCAGCGGCTGGTCGAACTTGGTCGCGCCAATTAAGCTCCTAACAACCTCGATCAAAGCACGCCTTGATGAGTTTCTAGTGAGCTTTCTTCTGATTCTGATTCGGAACCATCTGGCGCTGCTGGAGCCTTGGCTGAGCTTGCCCTTTGCGACCGGCAAGAGTTGCGGGTCCAAAAGGGGCCGTGTGAGTCACTGGCCGACGGATCATGGCCTGGGCCCCCGCCATCTGCGGAGAAGCCGAAGGCCCCGACTTGGTCAGTCGCGGCGCCATTTGACGATTTTTTGCCGGCGGGGGAGGCGATGAAAACGGCGATTTGCTGACGTGTCCGTTCAGGACGTCAATGTCGTTTTCCAATCGATCAAAATTCTTGCTCGAGTCATAGTTATAGCGTGGGGCTTTCTTGTCAAAGCTACTGATGGGAGTGGTATCAGCCGCCAAATCGCCTAGGGCTGGCTGAGCTATTCCCAAGGGAGCAAGAACCACAAAAACCAATAGAGAAAATGTTTTGGACCTCATGACGCCTCCACGATGATTTGATCGCCTGGGCGGCAAAGCCGCCACGTGCATTACTTAGTCATGTCTTGTGCGTTAGCCCCGACCCTCTTGATCGGAAGAGCCTGGATATTGGCCACATGCCGACGAGATCTGCTCTTGGACGCTTGCTTCTTGCCACTGTTCTTGTTCTTTTTCGTCACTTTTTGCTTACGAGCTTTATTGCTATGCCTTCGCGCATCTTCTTTGCCATGGCCTTTGGCGACCTTTGTCTTTTTCTTTTCACCAGTGATTTTTGACTTTGGCGGCGGAGTCAAAGGCATCTCCAAATCGGAGGCGGGAATTTCAACGCTGGGGAGAAGGGGGTCAGCGGCTTGTGATGAGCGGTGATCCAATTCAGCGGGGATTTCACTTTCCACATTGGAGACATTCGCGGGTGCAGCGGCGGCACCTGGTCCGGGAGTGGAGTAGCTCGGGTCAAAGGGATCCACAAAGCGAGAGCTCTTGTCGTTGATGTCCGGGATGGTGGTGTATTGGTCGGCGGATCCCAGCACCCGACCAGGCAAGGAAGCGACCGCAATAAAGAGAAGGGAAACACCCGCCACGCGCATATTGATTGAGATCATTCCTTCCCCCCTTTAGTCCAGAATAGCGGAGAAAATAAGTTTCGCAAAAAAGTTGGAAAAAATGTTGAGAGATTGTTCTAAGCTGTAACAGCCATCGGGGATTGACTATCTTTTTAACAGCAAAAAACGGTCGATTTGTGGTCGTTCAAGTCGAAAGCATCGACACGATTTTCGCACATTCTTTGCATTCTCAAAAGGAGACAACAAAACAGATTGGCTTGAAATCAAGAAGTCCTCACGGCGAAGGTTGATTGTACTCGTGGATAAGGACCCACAAACATTCTCATCGCGTTCGTTATCTCATTCTGTGTTGTCGCATCTACTAACTTGGCTCAGTGTTACATAATAACACTTATCAGCAACGTTTCCTCGTAGTTCGCCAGCGAGAGAAATCCACTTTCTGGCAGCAAGAAGAACTTATCTTCCAACGAGCGGAAGATCGATCCATTTTCCGGTGAGATCTTGGCCCCGAATCAGTGATAGAAACGGCAAAACGATAAATCCCGTGGCCGCCACCACAAAAAAGCGCAACAAGACTTTCAGGCCATAGGTCCTCGACAAACGGTGGTGAGGTTGACCGAGACGAAGTCCGCAGGCCCACTCCCCGGCAGAGCAGCCGGCAAAAACTCGAAAGAGCAAGAGATAGCTGCAGTGAAGAGCCAATAGACATGGGCCCAGCAGGCGAAGAACTTCAGGCTTGGTCAGGAAATCAAAGCGGGTCACGTGCACTTTGGTGATCGCCATAAACACGATTGCGAACAGGCAGGCCAACGAAGAGACAAGCAAGAAATCGATCACAGCCGCGGCCAGAGACCAGGCCCGCATTTGCCATCGCCGTCGCCGCGACGACCAGGACGCGTGCCGGGGGACGATGTGAGCGCCGTTGGAGACGATCCACTTCCGTTGAAGATCCTTGAGTTCGGGAAGAATTTCGTTCCTGCGGTGATCCTTGTTGGGGTCATTGCTGGGGTCAATGTCCAAGTCTTCCACCATTAAGACCTCGGTATTGAAGGAATGAGGTTCGAAGTATGCCGCTGGCTGGGGCGCCTGGAATAGTCTGGAATCCCGTACCGGAAACCGGGATCTGTCCCATGACTCCCCCCGGGGCTTGCACAGCTGGAGCCACTGGGAAAGCACTGTTGGGTCGATTGATCGCCCATTGGTAACCCATCATGTTGTTGTAATAGCTCTGCGTACCACTATTTTGCAGCGTTGACATGAGAGCAATGCCACCAAAAAGAAGAGCCGGTGCAATTAGAGACGACCAATTAAAACCGCCTTCGGATTTCGCCGCGACAGTGGTGGATGTGGTTGTGGCGGCCACGTGACCGTGTGAATGGTCTTCCTCGTCGTCATCATCATACCGATGTGAGACCGCAGCCGCATGGGGGGCCGGAGGTGGAGGTGGTACGGAAGCGGCCGCCGCGACAGGCGGTTGTGGTGGTGGTTGAGGCGCTGGCGGGGCCGCAGCGGTCTCCGCAACGGCGGTTGAGGCCGGCAGACATTGGTGGTGCATACCATCAGCGCAGCGAAAGCTGTTGGTGACCTGGTCAGACTGGCAGGCGACCAGCTCCTTGCTTGCTGCCATTTGCTCGGGGGTGCAAGTCACGGGTTGCAGAGGTGGAAAGGCCGCGGTTTGCGCGGTCGCCCGCTCGTCATCTCTTGTGCCAGGCCCTGAAGTCTGTTGACCCGGCGGGGCTGCCTGATCTTTATCTTTGCCGCGATTTTGCGATTGGGCCAACAGCGTTTGCAGATCTTCAGCTGTCTTTTGCGCTCTTTCCGCATCATCGCATTTGTAATCGGGTCCCTTATAGACAGCCATTAATCGGCAGTTGAAATCTTCCAAGCCATCCAACGATTTTTTGAGTCCGTCGCATTCTTGCTTGATCTCCGTGGCGCTTGCCTTAAAGCCCAGGCACATATGTCGAAACCGGGTCAACATCATTGTCCAATCGTCAAAACCCTTGTCGAGTTCATCCCCCCGCAGGCCGGTCAATTTAAACTTCCGTTCCGGCTTTTTGGCGGCAGCCTGTGTTTCGCAATGTTCGGCCGTGGTCACGCCAGCCGGTGGTTCGGGAACACAATAGCCATGCCCCGTGGCGTCTCCACCCGCGATGTCCGGATTGCAAACATGTCCATCGCAGTAAGTGGCCGATGCCTCGGGCGGCGGTTGACACTTGCCGTTCTTTAATGTGCCCACCCAATCGTAGGAAGGACATTCAGTGCCGTCCAGGGCGCCTGCCGCGAGAAGCGTGTTGGCTGTGATGGGTTCGTCGGCGAAGGCTTCTTCGATTAAAGTCTTAAAAGTCTTATGTAATGCGGATTTTTTCGACGATTTGATGATGGCTCTCTGAAGCTTTTCCATTTGAGTGACGATTTCACTCACGTCATGAAGATAATTCTTTTGGTCTTGCGGGCGCATTTGACGGATGTCGCGGGCCCGCAGGAAGCGGACAAAGTGCATCTGTTTGGTGACGGCCACTTTGCCTGGGGCAAGGACGCTGTTCATCAGCCCCACCGAGTCCTCGGCCGTGTCTTCGTTTAAGAGAAGGTGATAAGACTTTCCCTTCTTCGTGTAGTTAAAGGATCCTATATCCTTCAAACTCTTGAAATTGAGGATCGCGTTGGCGGATTCTTTTCCTTCAGTGAAGGTGATTTGAATGGCGTCCTGCCGGCCTTGTCTAATCATTCGCACATCGGCTGTCGGCAGAATATAATCGGGATGACCCTTGGCAAAGAGTTCCATCTCATAGCGCAAATCCAAGGGGATGGTGTCTTTTGAGCGCGCCAAGAAATCTTTGAATTTCACTTTGCGATTGCCGATTCCAGTCAGACGAAGCTGATCCTTCACCGCCGCCAAGGCTTTGGCCTGCAAAGAAATCTCAGGGGCTTTCGCGGCGCTCACTTGCGACCACGAGAAGCTCCATATCACCAGCCAACGAACTGCATCCTTAAAGGGGTTCTTGCGCGCGATCATCAGAATTGATTTCGGCAAACCCCGCGCCTCACTTGAAGACCAGGCCTGATGTTCCCGGCCGGCATGGACTTTTTCCAGCCCTCGGTCGGGACCAGATTCGGTTCCGACTTGTAGAGATCAATGGCGGCGCTAAAATAAATCATGCCAATAGCCATGAAGCGCTCCCTTCTCGACGTCTTTCCATCAGTGATGGAGCTTGCCAGACTGATGAAAACTGAGCGTCGTTTTGTCGACTCCAGCTTGCTCCAGCGGGGCCAGGAGCTGATTACGATTTTTGAGGACCCCAATTTCACCAACCTATTCAAGGATTTGCGCGAACAGAAAATCAATGCTGTGGCCGTGGCAGCCCGTGACGTGGCAGAAGGCGTGGGCATTTTACGCACTTCGACGATCGGAGTGGCCTACGTGGAAGGATTTATGGCTCCCTTCACTTCAATTCATGGCTCGTCACCCGCGGGGATTGTTACGTTGAGCATTTCCTGGAGCGATAAGCGCGCTTTTCAATCCTGGCGTTCCAACTTGCGGGACGAAGTTGCGCAAGAGGATGTCAATGCCGGACTTTACACCTTGGCCCATTTTCTCTCCACCGTCATCGGCTGAACTGGTATTTAGAGATGATGGTCGGGACCTTCTTCACGTCGCTCGAGAAATCGCCTGATCAGATCAAACAATGTTTTGGATCTGAAAGGCTTGCCAAGGGTCGCGCAGAAGGGATCGCAAGGCTCTACGGGAGTGCCGCTGACTAAAATGATCGGCGTGAAACGAAACTTTTCCATTTTTCGCAAGCGACGGCTAAATTCGCTGCCTTCCATGCCGGGCATGTTTTGATCAAGCAATATCAAATCTGGACGATTCTTTTCTGACTCCAGGGCAAGGAGAGCTTCTTGTCCGTTGGCTGCAGTGGTGACGTCGAACCCTTCGTTTTGTAGGGCGACCCGCAAGAGTTCGCGAAAGTCCGCACTGTCATCGATTACCAAAATACGGGCCATGTGGCCTTCCCTAGTACCCCCGGTTTCTCCAATTCCATACTCTATCATTATAACAATATCGCTCAATTATCGAGCGTAAGCAAAGCCCGTGGCACTGCGGAGGTGCCGAAGCCAGCGTGGGCGGCGAAGTCGCCACGGGTACTTGTGGCGTGGGCACCGACTTGGCTCATCGCCGTCCACGCTAGCCCTGTGACGTGGTGAAAGTGAACTTACGGGTCAATCACGGTATTTTCATATCGCACCAGGAATGATCGGCGGATCCGAATCACAATTTGAGATAAAATACCTTCTGGCGGCAAGAATCCGCGGGTCAGGACATAGGCCAACCCCTTGGGTTTCAACATGGTCAGAATCGTTTGTTCGAGTTCTGAATTCAAACCGTTGAGTTCAAAACGGCACTGCGAACGAACCGAACTTGGGGACAAAATGGAATTTTCCCGCGGGAAAAAAGGAAGATTCGCCACAATAAGATCGAACGCCCCTCTCCAATGGCTAGCGGTCCGTCGAATATCTCCGGGTTGCCAATAGATACTTTTGGAATTGGGGGCACGCGCTCGATTGCGTTGGAAGAAGGGAAAAAACAATTCTTGAATTTCGAAGCCATGAAGTTCGAGGCTGTGACATCGCGAGAAGCGGCGCAGATGGTGGCAAAGTTCCATCCCGAAAACTCCGCAACCCGCCCCCACGTCGGCGATTTTCAATTCTCGCGGCCATGGCCCTTGATGTTGCGCGATCCACTCGGCAGCGATGACGGGTTCCAAACAAAAGTGATATTCAGAAGGCTGGTCATAGACCTGGGTGAATTGACGGGAAAGCCTATCGACGAGGACGGAACAATGAAAGCTCGAACATTGAAAACCCATAGTGTCCGGATGTTTTCGTCGAAGTCGATCGGAAAATCAACTTCGCTCCACGGAGGTGCCGAAGGCACCGACTTGGGAGGATTCTCAATAATTTCTCTTCTTCTTGTAACTGTTCAGGTGTGTTCTCCATGAAAGCCGCGTCACTGGCGAAAAGTTTTTGAAAAGGCCCAACGAATGAGCAATCTCTCCAGAGGGACCTGAACAGTTACTTCTTCTTTTTCTTCTTCTTTTTTTTCTTTTTCCTGTCGAAAGAACTGGAGTCGTTGCTAACGGAAGCGGGATGGCGTTTGGGGGTGGCTTGTTCGATTTCAGCAGGTGAAGCCGAGGCATGTTGATTTTCAATCGGCTCGCCGTGAGCCTTGCTTTCCTTTTGCCACCCTGGAGGTTTGACGAATTCTTCAAAAGAAGGGGGAGTGATTGAACCCTCACCCGCTGGAGCGGCGGCGGCACCGGCAGAGGCAGCGGCTCCGCGGACTGCGGCTTGGACTGCAGGTGCGGGCGCGGGTGCACTGGCATGTTCTGAAACTGATGGCTGGACGGAAGACTCCGTCGCCGGGGGAGCTCCAACAGCCTCCTCCGCCCACAGACGAATTGAAAAGAAAGAACCAGTAACAACAAGGGCGCACCACAAGAATTTCATTCCCCCACTCCTATCATACCCGTGGCGGCTTCGCCGCCCACGCTCACACCATTATTATCCCGACAACTGCGACCCATTTGCAAGTCCGTGGACCTGCCTTACGACCTCTTCGTTCGAAGCATCCGCTTCTTCTTCTGCAGACGTTTAGACTTATGACGGGCGCTCTTATTGCGACCTTTGTTATTCTTGCGACCTGCCTTGAGTTGATTGGCCATTGGGTTCTCCTTGGTTATTCGCCTTTCACTGACGAACAAAGTTTTTAGGGTTCGTGAATATCAAATGGTCCAAAGGATGGGGAAATTCAACAAAAGAGTCAAGCCCCGGGGAGGAATGATTCAAGACCTTCCGATAATGCGACGTCGTCAGTCGGACCCCTTGGATTTAGGCAAAGACAAGTCCGCGCCTGGTGGCGCCATCGCTGACGGCATCGAAGGTGGCTTGCTCACCCCCCGAACCCCCTCGACCGCGAGAACTTGCTTGGTGCCGGGATCAGCTCGAAAGGTGACTTGCTTGTAACCATCCGCCCCATCCTGAAATGCTTTAAAGATCTCGTTGTGCGAAGAATCCTGCGGCAAAAAAAAGCTTTTATTCAAATCGCCGCGAAAGAAAACTTCTTCTCGCGGTTCCGTGCGGATCAGCCGGGGGACCGCCGTATAGGTTTCACCCGGAAAATCATTGAGAGTCTTAGCTGGCGGATCCGCTGGTGGGTCTTCCACCTTCTTCTTTGGCTTTTCGGATTCAACGTGATCCTTTTCATCGTCGTCGGGGTCATCAATGCGATAAAAGGTTGGAAGAGCTTTGGATTCTGAAGCCGACGGAGGTGGCGGCGAGGAATTGGACGAGGTGGACTTTGCGGAACAATGACTGGATGAAAAAAGGGTCAATGGCAGAAGGGAAAATAAAAATAGAGAAACGGAAAGTAAACCCATGAAATCTTCCTTCCTTCACTTATTTAAAGTCTAAACGCAAATGGACTTTCATGAAAGTCGAGAGATTCAATTTTCGTGAATTTAAAGGGCGCAACGATTTGACAGGCTTTCATTTCCGAGCGACCAATGGTGGATGCGAATCCTTCATGCGCTGTCTCAAACTGAGCTTACCGGAAGCGAAGTCTATGCCTATGAATTGTCTCAGCTCCAGGTCAAAGAAGGGTGCGAGGTGTTCGTGGCATCTGATCGCCTTCACAAGGATTTTCCGGGAATTTACCTGCAGGTTCGGCTGTCCGCTTCGGGACCCCGCAGGATAACAAACATCCTGTTTCTTCGCCGCTGGATCAAGCAAAACAGCATCGATCTTGTCCACTGCCATTCGCGCGGAGCTTGCCGCCATTTTTATTGGGTTTTGTGGGGCTTAAAAATTCCTATGATCACCACGCTGCACGGTTTTCAACACTCCTCTTTTTCAAAAAAGCTTTTTGATATTTATGGCGATTGGGTGACGGTGGTGTCGCGAAAAATCCGCGATCAGCTGGTGCGGGATTTTCACGTAAACCCTCACAAGATTGAAGTTCTTCCCAATCCGGTGACGGTGGTCGCGGGAACGGCCCCGGCCGATCCCCAAGGTGCGGGCCATCTCACGGACCATCCCGCCGGCCGTCTCGCTCCCCGTCTTGCTTTGGCCGGAAGAGCGTCAGGACCTAAAGGAAAGAGACTTCTGTCTTTGCTGAGGTCACAATTGGCGACCTGGAGAAAGCTGTTTCCCAATTTGCAGGTGGAACTTTATCTCAGCGGCTTGCAAGAGTCCGAAAGGCAAAACCTTGCGAATGCATTCACCATCAACGTGCAAGGAACGGTGGCGGATCTGGGCGGCATTCTTCGTCAGTGCTCGGTGGTCGTGGCTTCCGGAAGAATCGCCGTCGAGGCCTTGCTCCAGGGGACGCAGGTTTTAGTCTTGGGAGAAGCGCAGTACATGGGCCCGATCCAGCAGCAAAATCTCGTTGCATGTTTCGAAAACAATTTCGGCGACGTGGGCCCCAGCGAACCCATCCCCTTCGCGCGCGTGACCGAAGATCTTGCGTCACTTTTACGCTCGAACAAACCGCCCGACGAAGCACTTCGGCGACAGTTGCAGGAGCACTTTTCATCGGCAAAGGTGGTCCGCCGCTTTTTTGAAATTTATCGCGCGGCGATCTTGCTCAAGCGCTCGCCGGCCTTATCCATTCTCATGTATCATAAAGTGCTTCCCCAAACATCGAACTCCCCTCACCGGATTTTCGTTACCACCCAAAGGTTCGAGCAACACTTGAAGTTTTTCAAAAAACACGGATTTACCGCTCTTCATTTTCAAGATTTGAGCGATTTCTGGTGGGGCCGCAGACCGGTGCGTGAATTCCCGAAAAAGCCGGTGATTTTGACTTTTGACGATGGCTATCGCAACAACCTGACTTTCGCCCTGCCGTTGCTGGAAAAATATGGAGTGAAAGCCACGATTTTCGCCCTGGCGGATAACAGCGTCACCCACAATTCTTGGGACGAGGGAGACGAGCTTTTGTTAACGCCGCAAGAGATCAAGGCGCTGCCGCCTTCGCTCATCGAGATCGGCAGTCATGGGCTGCGCCACGAACGCCTGCCCGGCAAATCCGACACTGAGATTCTCACGGATCTGACACGTTCAAAATCACTGCTCGAAGGGCTGATTGGGAGGACGGTGCGGGTTTTTGCATACCCTTTTGGCGACATTGACGAGCGGCTGCCCCGCCTGGCGGAGCAAAGCGGTTACGAATTCGCGGTGAACACGGATCGCGGGCCGGAGTTTTGGGCCCACGATCGCTGGTCCCTTTTTCGGGTCAACATCTTTCCTGAAGACGGTCCATTCAGTCTATGGAAAAAGACCGCCAAGTGGTACCGCGGTTATTATCTACGAAAGCGCGGCCATTGAAAAAATCTGGAAAACACCCACGGCAAGTCCATAGGCCACCAGATTCAACACCACCAACTGCGTGATCGCAAACGCGAGCGAGGAATTTTCCTTGCTGGCCACCGCGAAAGTGGACATGCACTGAAGAGCCACCATAAAGAAAACAATCAAGGCCATCACCGAGGCCCCGGTAAAAAGAGGCGATCCGTCAGGCCAACGGGCTTCGCCCATGGCTTTGAGAAGCCCCTCGCTTCTGGAGGCCTCCCCTCCCGTCACTTGAAAAATAATGGCCAGGGTGGAGACAAAAACCTCGCGCGCCGCAAAGGCTGAAATCATGCCGATGCCCACCCGCCAATCGACTCCCATGGGTTTCACGACCGGAGTAAGGTAATGTCCCATTTGCCCCAAATAGCTTTTCTCGAGTCCTTCCGCCCGCGTCCCTGCACCTGTTGGAAAGTGGGTTCCACCCCAGATCAGCAGAGCAAAAAAGAAAATCATGGGCCCGGCCCGCAGGATATAGGCTCGGGTGCGGTGGAGACTTTGTCTGAAAAGCACGGTGAGCCGCGGCCGTCGGTAAAGAGGTAATTCCATCATGAAAAACGAAACCTCCCGGCGGGGCAGCAGCAGGTTCAAAACGCCGGCGGCCAAGGCTCCCAAAACCGCTGAAGCAAGATAAAGACCAGCCAAGGCCACTCCGGCTTTCCAGGCCGGTTCGTTGAAAAAAAGAAAACCCAACAGCAACGAATACACCGGCAGCCGCGCTGAACAGGTCATCAGTGGAATGATAAAATTGGTGATCCACCTGTCACGGCGTGAACTCAGGTTGCGCGAAGCCATCATCGCTGGAACCGCGCAGGCAAAACCAGAAAGCAATGGCACAAATGACCGGCCGCTCAACCCCAGTTTGGCAAAGGGACGGTCAATGAGCGTCGCGGCCCTGGCCAGGTAACCCGAACCCTCGAGAAGGCCAATGCCAAAGAACAAAATAAATATCTGCGGCACAAAAACCATCACGGAACCAAAACCTTTCAGCAGTCCTTCGCCCAAAAACTGAAACAGAACGGAATCGGGCTGTTGATGGAGAACCCATTCACTGGCGCCGGTGAAGACAAGATCCACCCCCTCCATCATCGGTTTGGCCAGCCAGTAGATACTGGTGAACAGCAGGCTCATCAAGAGAAAGAAAACAAGCATGCCATAAACGGGATGAAGAAGAATCCGGTCGGCGCTGGCGGTGGCGTGATAGATCTCTTGCAGACCCTTGATTTCGTGGTGCCAAACCTCCCGCGCCAGACTGTCGACGCTGGACTGTTCCAACAAAAGTTGATCGTCACTCCAAGGTTGAAGTTTCAGCGCTTCCCCAGCGTGGGCTTTGATGCCGCCACGGGTATCAGGCCCGGCCGGCGGTTCACTGATCTGTCGCAGAGTCTGGGCGATCTGCTGCAGCCCCTGTCCCATCCGTCCGTCAAATAGAACCACTGGACAATCCAGGGCTTGCGCCAAGACATCGACGCGAAACTTGACGCTGGATCGCCGAATCAGATCAGCCATGGTCACAATCACCATCATCGGCAAGCCGATCGCTTTGGCTTGCTTCGCAAGAAGAAGATGCCGATCCAATTGCGTGCCGTCCACCACCACAGCCAGATGAGTGACCCGGCCCACCGAGTGGCTCATATAAAGCGCCTTCAGCGTCACCTCCTCATCCAAGCTCTTCGGAAAGAGGCTGTAGGTGCCTGGCGTATCAATGACCGCGAAATCAAATTGCAATCGCGGGGCCGCCTTTCCAACCGCGTATTCAACGGTGGATCCCGGATAATTGACAACCCGATAATGGGAACTTGTGAGCCAGTTGTAGAGCGTGGTCTTGCCGGAATTGGGCGCGCCCACAAGGGCCAAAACCGGACGCGCTAATTCCGCCGTCGATCCGTCTTGAGACTCTGGATGAAAACGCACGAAGCTTCCTCCTGACGAAGCGCCAGAACAGTCAGTCCGGCGCGAAAGAGTTTGGGCCCCCAAAACGGCGCTTGCCCAATCAACGAAACCTGCAGACCCTGGCGAATACCGAGTTCCCGCAGACGCGCGATCATGTCAGGGGATCCTGCAAAACTTTCCACCTCGGCTGATTCTAATGGCTTCAGGTCTTGTAAGGTTTTTTTTTCAGTATGATTCATGGGTCAACAACTCTGCTTTTACGAGTCAAAGTGCAGCTGGCTGCTTGCCCCTGTGTTTCCTCGACCTGCACGCGGATTGTTTGCACCCCATAGGCATTCAACAGGCCCATCAAGTCCTCGGCCAAAATGCGGGAGAGATGCTCCACACTGGTGTTATTGGTGGGCAGTAGAACGACTTCGGACACGGGAAAGGCGTAACGGCGCTCACGAAAAATGATTTCCAACGTCGTTCCGTGAGTCGCGAATTTCATTTCTTCATTCCGCGCCGGCATAAGAACCGTTTCGTTCCATCGTGCCAGGCGATCCCGGATGATCTTCTTGATTTCTTTAAACTCAATATAGTAGCCGCTTTGGTGGTTGAATTGTTCCCCGCGCAGCTCCACTTCGACTTGATAATTGTGACCGTGTAAGCGCTCCGCCCGATGGGCGTCGAAAATAAGAAAATGAGCGGCTGAAAACCTAAAGTTTTGCTTGTAGAGATGAAGCGTTGTATGGCTTTGCACGGGTGTTTCCTTGTTGCAAAAGGAGTATCATGGAAAGCAGGGAATTTGAAAGAGAACATCTTGAAATCGATCATGTTGAAATAGAACACGATTTTCGCATCGAAAGTGCGCGCTTTCTTCCTCATGCCGCGACCTCCAACCCCTGTTCGCGGATGCATGGTCACAGTTTTTTGGTTCGGCTGCGCTTCGCCGGCCCCCTCGATCCGAAGTCAGAATGGCTATTGGACTTCGCGGAAATTCGCCAACACGCGGAACCACTCCTGCGCGAGCTGGATCACCGCGTGCTCAATGACATCAAAGGACTTGAGAACCCCACCAGCGAAAATCTTTGTCGCTACCTTTATCGCCAATTGAAGTCACGGCTGCCGCTGCTTATCCAGGTGGAGGTGTCAGAGACTTCCATGACCCGTTGCCGTTACCCACGGAATTGAAGTTGGACCTGACTTGAACGGTTTGCCCCGCCAACTTCGGCAAAGCATGGGGAACTTCGTGGACAGCCGCTTGAAATTCCTTTGAAAAAATCAGGACCACCGTGCTTCCCAGATGAAACGCTCCGAGCTCATCTCCCTTGCTTATCCGCTGACCAGGACTGAATTCCCTGATCCTTGTTTTTCGCTCCATCGGCAGATTGCTGCGGAAATCCGGCCAGGCGGCCAACGAAATCCTCCCGACATTGGTGGCCCCCACAAGAATCACCGCGACCCAACCATATTCCGTTTCGACCTCCAGAATAACCCGTTCATTCTTGCAAAAGATTTGGCTGATGTGGTGAGTGCTCCAGCTGTTGACCGGCCACAGAGTCCCGGGAACGTGGACAATGCGGTGAAGCCATCCCGAAACTGGCCAATGGACCCGGTGGTAGTCGGTGGGACACAAATAATAAGTGACGTAACCGCCATCTTGATAAGTCCCTTCAAAGCCCGCCAGAAATTCCCGCGAGGAATAACTCAGCCCCTTGGCTTGAAGAAGCTGCCCATGTTCCATCTTTCCGACCTCGGTCACGCGGCCGTCCACGGGATGAAGAACCAATGAAGACCCGAGGGGCCGCAAGTCCCCCTTCAGCCGCCGGACGAAAAACTCACCGACGCTGTGATAAGCCAGCAGGGGTTGTTCCGCGTCCTCCACTTGAATTCGAAAAAACCGCGCGAATGAACCCAAAATCCATTTCCGCAAAAAACGGGGAAGGTAAACGTCCATCCACCAACCGGAAATGCGACTCATGAGATTTTTGGGAAGAAGATACAGGAGGATCATTAAAGAAAACTACCTGGGGCTTTACCGCAGTGACAAGAATTTTTGCCGCAAGGTATATGAAGCAAATCAAAATGGTATGGAGGAAGCAACGGAATGGCGAAGATCATCAATAACCTGGAAGTGGGTCTCGACGAGGACCTGGATGAAAAATTGGCATGGATGGAACCCCAGCACGGCCCTTACCGCATTTTACGCCAAAGCATCGACGCCCGTCCGCGCCAGAGTGTTCATTTTGTCTACAGCCTGGAGGTCGCGGCGGCCCACGAGACTCTCTCGCAGCGAAGCTTTGAACTCGCAAAGGTGAAAGTGAAAGGGCAAGCTTTAAAGGGCGAACGCCCGATCATCGTCGGCGCCGGACCCGCAGGA
>PSRN01000007.1 GCA_003176075.1 Bdellovibrio sp. | reverse complement strand
AAGCACAAAAAGGATCATATCGCCCATCTTTGTCCCGCCGTCGCCGCGGGACTGGGAACGCTATTGCGTTTGCCGAGAGAGGTCACCTACCAAGCCATCCAGCAAGCCGTACATGTGTCTTTCACGACCAGGCAGTCCCGCAAAGGGGAGATTTCCTCCTGGAAGGCTTTCGCTCCCGCCCATGCTGGAAAGCTGGCCATTGAAGCGGTTGACCGTTGCATGCGCGGGGAGGGGGCCCCTTCTCCCATTTACGAAGGCGAAGACTCGGTGATCGCCTACATGCTTGACGGCGCGAAAGGCCAGTACAAGATTCCGTTGCCTGAACCCCATGAGGCCAAGACCGCAATTCTTGAAACTTACACCAAGGAACACTCAGCGGAGTATCAATCCCAGGCGCTGATTGATCTCGCGGCTCGGCTGCGCACCCGCATTTCGAACTTTGAAAGCATTAAGGAAATCATCATCCACACCTCCCACCACACCCATTATGTCATCGGCACGGGTTCAGGGGATCCGCAAAAGATGGATCCCAATGCCTCTCGTGAAACACTGGACCATTCGATCATGTACATCTTCGCGGTCGCGCTTCAGGATGGGAAATGGCATCACATTCTTTCCTACAGCCAGGAACGGGCGAACCGGCCGGATACGGTTCGCCTGTGGCAAAAAATCCGCACTGTTGAGGATCAGCGATGGACCGCATGGTATCACGATCCCGACCCAAAGAAGAAACGCTTCGGCGGCCGGGTGGAAATTATCATGAATGACAACAGCAAGCTCGAAGACGAACTGGGAGTGGCCAACGCCCATCCGGCGGGAGCCCGCCCCTTTCACCGCCCTGACTATATCCGCAAGTTTCTTGAACTCAGCGAAGGCTTGATTCGCAAGGACGAGAGCGAAAGGTTCCTGCGGGTCGTGCAACAGCTCCCCGAATTGAAGTCCAAGGGACTGCTCGATCTCAATGTGCAAGTGCCACTCGAGAGCCTTCTTCATCATCAACGTGACCGGCAGGGGATCTTTTAATGCTTTTTCCGAGCCTGACTCCAACCGAGAAAAGAAAAAAGTTTCGCGACGATCTCAAGAGTGGAAAGTTGCTGCGCTTTCCCGGGGCTTTTTCCGCGCTGGTGGCGATGTTGATCGAAAGAAAGAAGTTTGACGGCGTTTATATTTCAGGCTCAGTGCTTTCCAATGATCTGGGTTACCCTGATATCGGACTGACAACCTTGAGTGAAGTGGGACAGCGGGGACGACAAATCGCGCGCGCGACGAAACTGCCGTCGCTCATCGATCTGGACACGGGGTTCGGTGAACCCATGAACGCCGCTCGCAGCGTGCAAGAAATGATAGAACTCGGCCTCAGCGGCGCTCACCTTGAAGATCAAGTGAATCCGAAGCGCTGCGGTCATCTGGACGGTAAGAACTTGCTCAGCCGCGAGGATATGACGCGAAAAATACGCGCCGCGGCCCAGGCCAGGTCTCTGGATCCGCATTTTGTTTTGATCGCGAGGACCGACGCTCGCGCTGGCGAAGGACTCGATCGCGCCATTGACCGGGCCAAGGCCTACGTTGACGCTGGGGCTGACGTCATCTTTCCCGAGGCTTTGGCCGATGAAAAGGAATTTGCGACCTTTCGCAAGGCGGTGTCAGTCCCGCTTCTCGCCAACATGACCGAATTCGGAAAATCCAAACTGCTCACGGCACAAGAACTCACGAGATTGGGCTTCAATATTGTCATCTACCCCGTGACGACGCTGCGCCTGGCAATGGGCGCGGTGGAAAAGGGACTGGACAGGATCTTGATTGACGGGACGCAAGAGTCGCTTCTTTCCGTGATGCAGACTCGCAAAGACCTCTATGAATTGACCCGCTATGAAGAATATAATCATTTTGATCAGAATATTTTCAACTTTAAGTTGGAAGAGCCGCAATAGAAATGACAAGGTAGAAGAGAGGGAGATCCATCGTGGCTGAGCGAATCATGAATCCAGATTATGTGGCGGAACCCGAAAAAGTAAACGTCAAGAGGGGACTCGAAGGAGCTGTTGTGGACACCACGGCGGTTTCAAAAGTCACGCCAGAGACCAACAGTCTGATTTACCGGGGCTATCCGGTGCAAGAACTGGCGGAGAAATGCCGCTTTGAAGAGGTGGCTTACCTTCTTTGGAACGGCGACCTTCCCAACGCCACTCAGTTCGCCGCCTTTGAAGCCAAAGAAAGGGCCGCGCGGGACATCAGTAAGGAGAATTTGCAGGCTATTCGACTGCTCCCCAAGAAGTGTCACCCCATGGATTCCATACGCACGGCGGTCAGCTTTTTAGGATGTGAGGACTTCCGCAGCGTGGGCGGCGACAGCCAATTCGCCGCCGGCGGCGGCGGCGAAGCCGGCACGGACGTCTGGGGCAAGACTTCCAATCCCGACAAAGCCCTTTTGCTGCTGGCCAAAATTCCCACCATGATCGCCGCCGATTATCGCTTCAAGAAAGGCTTGGACTTTATCCCGCCCGACCCCCAGCGAACTCTCGCCGACAACTTTTTTCATATGTGTTTCGGCAAATCACCATCCGCCGAAGTGATCAAGTGCTTTGATGCTTCCCTCACTCTCTACGCTGAACACAGTTTCAACGCGTCGACCTTCACCACCAGGGTGGTGACCAGCACTGAATCTGATATCTACTCGGCCACGGTCGCCGGCATCGGGGCACTCAAGGGTCCCTTGCACGGCGGGGCCAATGAGCAAGTGATGCATATGATGATTGAGATTGGCGATCCTCGGCGGGCCAAGGATTGGATGATTCAAGCCCTCAATGAAAAACGAAAAATCATGGGTTTTGGACACCGGGTTTACAAGTACGGCGACTCGCGCGTTCCAACGATGAAGAAATACGCGCAAAAAATGGCTGAGGTCACCGGGGAAAAGAAATGGATGGTGATGTACGATGCTCTCGAGCAAACGATGCTGGAGAAGAAAAAGATCTATCCCAACCTCGACTTCCCCGCGGGCCCGGCCTATTACATGATGGGATTTGAAATTGACTTCTTCACTCCCATTTTCGTGATGGCTCGAACGGCTGGCTGGTCAGCCCATATTATGGAACAGGCGGCGAACAATCGCATTATCCGCCCTCTTTCCGAATATGTCGGCTCGCCGGAACGTCATGTGAATCGGTAGTCGCCATATGGCGATATTCCATCTCAAGGATTACAAGCCCCCTGGTTTTCTGATCGAGTCCACCACGCTTCGCTTTGACCTTCACGAATCAGAAACCTTCGTGCGTTCCAAGATTCGCTTTCATCGGCAGGATTCTTCTTTATCAATTCTGCATCTTGACGGAGTGGAGCTCGAAGCCCTGGAATTCCGTCTCAATGGCCGCAGCTTGGCCACGGGTGAATATGAATTGCGGGAAGAGGGCGTGCGAATTCACGGCGTGCCCGAGTTTTTTGAATTGGAATCGCTCATTCGCATCCATCCCGAACAAAACACGACCTGTGAGGGTCTTTATCGCAGCGGTCCTTTGTTTCTGACGCAATGTGAAGCGCAGGGTTTTCGCCGCCTTTGTTATTACCTGGACCGGCCCGATGTGATGGCACCTTTTGAAGTGACGATCGAGGCGGACAGGGATTATCCCGTGCTGTTGTCCAACGGCGATTGCCTCGCCAAGGGAAATCTGGCGAACGGCAGACACGAGGTGACTTGGAAAGATCCTCACAAGAAGCCGAGCTACCTTTTCGCCTTGGTGGCCGGCAATTTGGGAGTTCTCGAGGATCGCTTTGAGACCCGCGCCGGACGCCCGGTGAGTTTGCGGGTTTACGCCGAGAAATCCCAGATCCCCCGCTGCCGCTTCGCCATGGAAAGCCTCAAGAAAGCCATGCGGTGGGATGAGGACCGCTATGGACTCGAATATGATCTGTCCAATTACATGATCGTCGCCGCCAATGATTTCAATGCGGCGGCGATGGAAAATAAGAGTTTAAATATTTTCAATACACGATTGATTTTGGCCGATCCGGCCACGGCCACCGATGCCAATTACGAGGCCATTGATTCAGTGGTGGCCCATGAGTATTTCCACAACTGGACAGGCAATCGCATCACGCTGCGGGACTGGTTTCATCTTTCGCTGAAGGAAGGACTTACGGTTTTTCGCGACCAGGAGTTTTCGGGCGACATGATTTCCCAGGGACTGGTCCGGATCGACACCGTGACCGATTTACGGGAAAACCAGTTCGCCGAGGACAAGGGTCCCAATGCCCACCCCGTCCTGCCCGAATCAGGAGCGAGTGTCGACAACTTCTTTACGGCGACCATTTATGAAAAAGGGGCCGAAGTCATCCGCATGATGCAAACCATGGTCGGGAGGCCTGGTTTTCGCCGTGGGATGGATCTCTATATTCAACGCCACGATGGCCAAGCCGTCACCATCGGGGACTTCGCCGATGCCATCGCCGAAGCCAACGGTGAAGACTGGAGGCAGTTCAAACTCTGGTACTCCCAGGCAGGAACGCCGCGGCTGCGGGTGGAAGAGGAATTTCGCGAAGATGAAGGAATATATGTTCTCCATCTGACTCAGTCCTGCCCGGCAACTCCCGGGCAAAAGGAAAAAAAACCACTCCATTTGCCACTGGCCCTGGCTTTCTTCGCGCCCCAGGGCCAGGAAATCGAACCGCTGTCGAGCGCGCCGAATGACCAGGTCGGTGCCTACGCCACAGGTGGCTTCGGCACCTCCGCAGAAATCGTGCGGAACAGCGAAGGTGCCCGCTTGTTTCATCTTCGCACCAGGACGGCGCGCCTGCAATTCACGAACTGCCACACGCGCCCCATTCTTTCGCTCAATCGGGGATTTTCCGCTCCTATCGAAGTCGATTGGGATCGCTCAAGCGAGGACCTTCTTTTTCTGTACTTGCATGAAACGGACGCTTTCAATCGCTGGGACGCGGGACAGGTCTTGATGGCCAGGGAGATCCAAAGACTTCTCCAACAAGTCGGTGCCTTCGGCACCTCCGCCACCCAAGTCGGTGCCTTCGGCACCTCCGCAGTCGCCGACGAGGTCAAGGCGCGGGATCCGTGGGCGGCGCTGCCCAAGTCGGTGCCTCCGGCACCTCCGCAGACGCCACGGGCGGTTTTTTCCCTCAATCCTTCCTTGCTGGCCGCTTTCCAAAAGATTCTGCTGGATGAAAACGAACACGCGGGTCTTCGCTCGCGTCTGCTGGCGCCACCCTCGATCTCCTACCTGGCCCAGTCGCTGGAGCTGTTTGACCCCGAGGTGTTTGAACGATCCTACCACATGTTTCTCCGCTCATACGGTTGCTCTCTCGCTTCAGCCTGCCGGCGGGTCTACGACCACTTACACGGTCGGTTCGATGATCGCACCGACCCCGAGGCGCGAGGCTTTCGCGGTTTGAAGAACTGGGCGTTACATCTGTTGGGCTGGGCCGGCGAAGGAATAGAAATCGCCCGCCGACAATGCGAAACCACGCGACTGATGACGGACCGGGAAGAGGCTCTCGCTGTGCTGGCGCAACATGCGGAAGCCGAAGGCCAAAAGGCCCTGCGGGACTTCTTCAGCGAGTGGAAGCATGAATCTTTGGTGCTCAACAAGTACTGGACCGTGCAAGCGGCCCTTCGCCGCCCCGACACCTTTGCGAGAGTGATATCCCTCAGCGAGGACCCCCATTTTCCAATGCGAAATCCAAACGCCGTGTATTCTCTCTTGGGAGTTTTTGGCGATAACCTGACGCAATTTCATCGTGAACCCGCCGCCGGCTCTCCGGATCCCTATTCCTTCATGAGTGAAAAAATCCTCGCGCTCGATCGGCTCAATCCACAGGTTGCCGCCAGGCTGTCTTCTTGCTTTGACTTTTGTCCCCGCCAAAACCCGTCTTCCCGCGCGAGAGCCCGGCAAGCCCTCGGCCGCACCCTCAATGAGAAATTGTCCGCGAACGTGCGGGAACTGCTGGCACGGACGCTGAAGGTTCTGGAAGGTCGCTGATCGGAGTTTCGCTCCTCCCACGTGAAGGCCGATTCATCTTCATCCACGATGTTGTCCGTTGGTATTGCGCGTAAACCAAGTCGCCGCCCGTGGAGGCTCCGCAGCCCGCGCCCGAATCAAATGAAAACCTCCGCAGAGCTCGCCGACGTTAGATCCCCTTGACGCCTCACCAACCGATTTTTCGATCCGTTCTATAATCAAGATGTGGAGCTAAATCCCAATACCATAGATTGCCGCGCTGTTTTCGAACGGCCCCGCTTTCTCGAATGTATTCGCGAATTCGATCCAGGAGGCTGGCCAGAACCCCGTCGGGATCGTACCAAATTTTTGATGTGGTCGGTAAATCCAAATAGAAGCTGCGAAATCTGTCGAGATCTGGGGGCATCAGTAAGATGGGTGAGAGATCGAGATGAACTCCGCTCCGTTCGAGTTGCTTCAGCTCATGCTTGAGATTCTCTTCTAGTGGATCCCAAATCGTATAACGCTCTCTTCGCGAGAGCGGGAGCTTGCTCAAAACAACTAAGAGATCCAGATCTGTGGCTGGCTTCAACTGCTCCACGGTGGAGCCGAACTGTAGAATTCCACGCAGAGAGTCCCCGAAATGCGTTTTGGCCGACGCCATTAGATTTTTGCAAAATTGATCGAAAGCGGCTCGAGCGCCCGTCGTAGTGTATTTCACTGAACCTCTGCCTCAATCAATTTGAACAGCCATTGGACCTCGCTGACGAAGTGTTCTGCCATATCTTTTGAATATTCAAGAGACGGAATAAAATCCTCATCGCCATAGAAAGCCAGTTCCCGTTCCTTGCGAAGATCTTTTGATAACTTCGCAATCTTGGGAAAGTTGTGTACGATTTTTTTGGAAAGCTTTTCTTGATTTTCTTCAAGCACCGAACTCACTTCATGCCAGTGGGGCGGGTCAATATGGCATGCGCGCAAGAGAGCCTTGAGAAGCAGCTCAACAGTCTCCTGTGATTCTCGAATTGCATCCGGGTAATTTCCAGAATCAATAAGCACCTTGATCGCCGCCAGTCGACTCCGACAGCGTCGAACGTAATCTTGTGCAAGTTGTTGACTGGTCAATGTCTCCCCTGTTCTCCACCCATTTTCAGAGGTCTCCTCTCTTCATTCATTTTTTCTCTTCCTGATCTGATCCTATTCATCCATGATGGATTCTTCAAGGCAACAAGAATGACAATTTTGGTCCTCCAAGCGCGCAGATAGCGCGAAGGCGGATAAGGAGAACAAAGCCCCTGGTGTAAGCACCTTCAACATTTCTCAAGTTGGTTTATTTGCATGTGAGCCTGGTTTGCGTTTTGCACATGGGTCTTCACGTTAACTGATTGCCAAGTCGGACGGCGAAATCATCCCAACATTTTGAATTAACAATTCACAGATCGGAGACCCTATGCTGGTTCGAGTGGTTTTGTCTGTCGTTCTCG
>PSRN01000072.1 GCA_003176075.1 Bdellovibrio sp. | reverse complement strand
TTCGAGGAGCGGAAAAAGAAATTTTCGAAAGTGGAATCTCAATTATACCAGAATTTTCTCGACGCGCTTGCCTGTGAGCTCAAAGGCTCATTCTGTGCGGCTGTCCAACAATAGCCCCTTGCTTTGGCGGCCTTACACTCAGGAGAAGACGGCTTCTCCGGCCGTGCGAATCAAATCGGCCAAAGGACCTTACCTTTACGCTGAAAACGGACAGCGGATTATTGATGGGATTTCAAGCTGGTGGCTCATCACCCATGGCCATTGCATGCCCGAAATAGTTGACGCCATTCAAGGCCAAGCGGCGACGCTTGATCAGGTCACTTTCGCGGACTTTACTCACGAGCCGGCGGAGCAGTTGGCGGAACTCTTGATCGAGATTACGCCGCCGGAACTGACCAAGGTTTTTCTTTCTGACAACGGCTCAACGGCGGTCGAAGTCGCGCTGAAGATCGCGCTGCAGTCCTGCGCCCAATCCGGCCAGACCCGGCGCAAGCAGTTTGTTGCCTTTGAGCGGGCTTACCATGGAGACACCGTGGGCGCGATGAGCGTGAGTGGCTCCAGTGCCTACAATAGGCCGTACCAGCGCACCCTGTTTGATGTGATTCGCTGCAAACATCCAACTCGGTCCGATGCGCCGATCGAGGAATGGGTGAAAGATTTTGAAAACGTGATGGCGCGCGAACATCGAACCGTCGCCGGGGTTATCGTCGAGCCTCTCGTTCAAGGAGCGGGAGGTTTTATTGTCTGGCCGGAAATGGCAATGACCAGGATCGCTGACCTCTGCCGGCATTACGAAGTGAACCTTATCTTTGATGAGGTCATGACCGGTTTTGGTCGCACGGGGCGGCTGTTTGCGATGGATCGCTTATCTGTGACACCCGATATACTCTGTCTCTCCAAAGGGTTGACCGGAGGCTCGCTGCCGTTGGCGGCCACTTTGGTGACACGGAAGATTTACGACTCATTTTTCTCCAGCGAGAAATCGCGCATGCTTTTTCATGGACATTCCTTCACTGGAAATCCCATTTCCTGCGCGGCGGCGGTTGCCAATATCCGACTTTTTGCAAAGGGAAATATGCGGCGGAAGTGGGAAGAAATTCAGACGATCAATATCGATCAAATCAAAGTCTTAGGTTCAAAGGTTCCCCTTTCCGATGCCCGTGTCTGCGGAACGATCGCCGCCTTTGAATTTGACTCGAAAGAAAAGGATTACCTCGCCATCGACCAAACACAACTGGCGAGCGAGGCGCTGAGCGAAGGTCTTTTTATCCGCCCCATGGGAACGACATTTTATCTGATGCTTCCTTACCGCGTAAGCGCTGAGACCCAACGGACCGCTTGGGAGATCCTGTTGAAAGTTCTGGTTAATTGAGGGCTAGCACTTGCTGGTGAAAGGACTCGACAATCCCGCGTCTGGCCGATAGATCTGGCGGTATGAAATTCTGGCAAGTCGACGCATTTACGAGCCGGCCTTTTGGTGGAAACCCAGCCGCGGTGGTTATTTTGGAAAAACCCCTTCCTGATGAGGTCCTCCAAAATATCGCGGCCGAAATGAATTTGTCGGAAACGGCGTTCATCCATGAGGCCAACGGGCAGCCTTTTCTGCGATGGTTCACTCCAAAAGTCGAAGTCGATCTGTGCGGTCACGCCACATTGGCAGCGGCGCATATTTACCTGACCCATTTTTCCGCCTGTGGCGGCTTCGCCACCCACGCTTCGCAAGAGCCGGAGGTGACCTTCGCGACAAAGTTTGCCGGCCCCTTGAAAGTTCAAAGGGTCGACCGACTCTATACGATGAATTTCCCCGCCCGCCCTGGTCAGCAGTTGAACCTTCATGAGGTTCCTGAATTTGTTTTGAACGCTTTGACTTCGCATCGGCCCGTGGCCGCTTTCCAGGCTCGTGACCTGATGCTCGTTTATGGGAATGAAGACATTGTCAGAGCCATGGATCCGGATTTTTCGTCTCTGAAAAAGTTCGACAAGTGGATTATCGTGACAAGTCTCTTGAACTCCTCCAACCCGTCCATCGCTTCGAACCCGTCGAACGTGTCAAGGCCGGAGAATTCGCCGGCGGGTTTGCCGGCGAATTTTGATTTTATATCCAGATTTTTTTGCGCCGGTGACGGGATCGATGAAGACCCGGTGACGGGATCCGCGCACTGCACGTCCACTCCCTACTGGGCCCGCGTTCTCAAGAAGAATAAGTTGAGAGCCTATCAGGCTTCGTCACGGGGTGGGGACCTGACAGTCGAACTCGTTGATGACCGCGTTCTTATTTCGGGCGAGGCAATTTCTGTGTTCGAGGGAAGAATCTATCCCTCGGTCTTTTCAAATTTGTAACGACGGAGTGCCAGTCTAATTTTGAAAAACCTGTTAAGGGAAGCAGCCACGGGTTGATTAGCCTCGAAGCAGAGATCATTACTCGGTAAGCAAGGATGAGAGACGGACGGGGAGATGTGGCATCGGCCATTAACAGAATTGGCGGCTCGTAAAATTGCCTTTGAAATCGCCACGTTCGAAAAGCCCTGGGTTGCTAGAGTGCCGAGGGAGGTAGGCTTCCGCACATACGCCCAACATAAGCCCTGTGTCCAAAAGCATACAGGGCCATTCAAGTTCACCTTGACAACTAGTAGTATATAAACTACTATCAAGAAAGTATGGAGCGGCTCGCATGAAGGTACTCATCTATGAAGGTAACGATGGCCATGCTCCTTATTCCGAGTGGCTTAGTGAGCTGAGAGATCAACTGGCCGCTGCGAAAATTGAGGTGAGAATTCGCCGCATTCGGCTTGGCAACCTGGGACACTGGGAACCAGTTGGTGAAGGCGTGAGTGAGTTGAAGATCGATTGGGGTCCTGGGTACCGCGTCTATTTCGGACGAATCGGTGCTACTGTCGTCGTGCTACTTTGCGGAGGAGACAAGAAGACACAGAGGAAGGACATCATTAAGGCAAAGGAATTTTGGCTGGATTTTAAGGAGCGTTATCATGGCAAAGAAGACTGACAGGCCATATAGAGATCATGACGAGGATTTTATTAACCGTCTCAAAGAGCCTGAGTTCGCGTATGAATATCTCAAAGCGGCATTAGAGGAGAATGATATGCCAGAGGTCTTTATGGACGCTCTCAGCCACGTGGCAAAAGCTAAAGGCGTTCGGCAAATTGCGACGCAGACGAAGCTCAATCGGGAAAACCTATATAAGCTTCTCTCTAAGGGAGGTAACCCAACTCTTTCGTCCTTGTATTCGATCTTGGATGCCCTAGGACTGAAGCTGTCACTGGAGCCAAAGAAAAAAGCGATTTGACACTGGACAACACCTCACTTCACATCATTTGCTCTAGTTAAACTAACGTCATGCTCAAAGGCGATGCGAAGTCCCCTTACCCCGTAGTCATCATTCCTGCTGCTATTCCCGAGAGGGTTTCCCGCAGAAGAATCGGATTTCGTTTTTCCATGGCTAAGATCTGAATCAAATTTAATGGATTGATCATCGGCGACCGCAGCGAAATACTTTCGCCCAACCAGAGCCGATAATACATCAAGTCCTTTTCGCCTGAGACTTCGTGAAAAAACCTCAGGGTCTTCTTTAGCTCCATTTCGAAGCTGTGAAGGTATTGCTGCATCTGATCTCCGGGCAGTCCGCTGTGTTTCAGGTACTGCCCAAAAATTGAAAGGTCGACCTTCTTGAGAGTGAAACCCAGCTGCTTGACGTAGGATTGAAAGAAATCACTTTTCTTGAAGTCCCTGCGCAGACGGCCCTTTTGTTGAGAATCAAGGTCCTCCCAAGCCGACCCGATACCCCACCACGTAGGAAATAAGACCCTCGTTTGGGTCCAACACAACACCCACGGAATGGCCCGTAAGGACGAGACAGTTTGGATTTTTCCGCGTTTTGTCGGTCGGGAGCCGATTCTGATTTCAGATAAAAAGGAGTAAGGCGTGGCCCGTGAAATCAGTGATAAAAAGTCGGACGATTGAATCTGTTTTTGGTAATAAGCCGCGACTTTGTCGCCGAATTCTTGCAACGATTCAGGGACTGAAATCGGTCGCCGCCGCTTTTTAAGAATCCTTTCCGCCAGTACGCCGATCTTTTCAATTTGGCCCCGGGCAATTTCTGGAGTGCTCAAAACTCGTTCGACCATTTCCCCTTGAATGGTTACTTTGTAAACACGGAACGCGCTGGCTGGCCACCATGCGGTCTGTTCAATGAGGGAGCCTCCGCCACGGTCAACGCTGCCGCCAGAGCCGTGAAATAAGATCGGAGTGATCTTTTCTTTGCGGCAAAGCTGATCGATTCTTTGGATCGATTTGGCAATCTCAATTCGACTGGCAAGAACTCCGACTTCCTTTGCCGAATCGGAATACCCCAGCATGACTTCCAAACGACCGTTCCAATGGCGGCGAATCGAATTCGTCACCTTTCGATTTTTCAGCATTCCGGCGATAATCTTGACCGAATCCCGCAGCGCCTTTTTTTGCTCGAACAAGGGGACCACGAGAAGCTGCAAGCCCCCCAAATTTTTTTCCATCAGTGCGCACCCATTCAATACATCTTCAACTGAGTGCACCTGACTGATAACGAAGCTTCGCGCGTACCAGCGGGAATTGCCGCCGCTGGAAATGGCCTTGAGCCATTTCAGCATTTCAGCGATCGGCCTATTTAAGTGGGGAGCGGAAGGCCTGAGATTTTCCGCGGTTTCCCGTAACTCAAGGGGTACAACGAGGCCAGGAAAAATATCCAAGACGCTATTGATCAAAGCCAGGTCAGGATGAATGCCGTGTCCCTGTTGATGAAAAACGCGGAGGATTCCCGCAAACTTGTCCTTGAGTTGCGTTACCCGCAAGCCGTCACCCCGGCGGATGGCTCTCATTTTATCGAGGCGGATCGAAAATTTTGCAATTGCCGAGATCTGTTCAAGCCGGTCTTTCTTATCCATCGTACAGTCGCAAAAATCCCGAACTTTCTGGGTCTTTTCCCGCAAATATTGCAGGATCAAACCACGGGAGATTTCGAAGCTGTCAGTCATGACTTTCGCGTTCACTCCGGGGTGCCCGTCCTTGTCGCCACCGACCCAGGAATTCACGCGAACGGAGTAAAGCTCTTGCGACACCTTTAAAATGGATTCCAAAATTTCCGGGCGCAGGAGAATGGAAAAGACATGTTGGGCCTCATCTTGCACGCTTGGTTTTCGATGCCGTGTGATGGGGTTTCTCCAGGCCACGATGAGAAGCGCCCGAAGATAGTCCCTTTGCGATGAAAATCCGGCTTCCAAGGCCCGCGAAACGACGTCGCAAATTTTTTGAAAGATCAAAATATTTTCGCGGTTTCGCGCTTCTGTCGGATGAGCGGTCAAAACGTAAACAATGGATCCCGGCCCCTGTTTGATTCTGGCTCTCGGCCGTTTCCTTAATTGCGAAGTCCTATAGGCGCTCTCGCAGGCGTTGATCAGCTCCAGCATCAGCGAGAACGAATGTGCAACGGCGGCTCGCTCGGACCCCTTCATGCGCGCAAGCTCTTGCAATGTTGACTGAAGAGCTTTCGTTCTAATGTGAGATGAGGCGCCGTTAAGGCCGGCCATTTTCTGGCGGATCTTTTCAATTTTATTGAATAAAGCCTTGCCCGACTCTTCCTTAATCACGTTCCCTAAGACGGAAACGGACTCCTTAACCAATTGCCTCAGTTCTGGGGGTAAGTGCATCAGGTTGGACCGTGCCACACCCCGCCTTTTGGCGCAAGTTTTGGATTCTTTTTTGGAATTTGTCTAAACGTAAGCAGGCAAGCAATCGGCTAACTAGGTTTACTGGTCGTTTTGTAGAAAATTTGTCATTTTTATGACTTTTAGTTCACTGCTCGCTACTGCGCGGCCGAATATTTTTCGTTCACGTCCAATGCCGTGGGACGTTGGTTGTAACTCGTTTCACTGGTCGCGGCGGTCCCGAGAAAGAGGGAATTTTTTGCTTTGTCGACCTTATAGAGATTCGCGTTCATGCGGGGAACGGCGACAAAATAGCAAGAGACCTCTCTGGAATGATTGGTGACGTCCACCTCGCCGGCCTGATCGCTCCAATCAGACTTTCCACAAAGTTTCATGGAGTTCGCCAAATCCTCACCTGCTTTTCCCGAAACCTTCAATGTGAGTTTCTTGAAGTCAAAGTTGACTCCCTTTCCGCCATCCGGCGTGTTCACCTTCTCGTCGATTTTGAAAGAACCTGTTTCATGGAACGCATAAACCTCGGTTTGGCAGTTGGCACCCGAGTAAAACCGGCTCAAGCGATCAACCTGCGAGCCCGTCAAAATATATTTGATTTTGGAACTTTTGACGGAGCCTTTTCCCAGAGTCATAACCTGGCTGATAATAAAATCGCCGGGCTTGGCAAAACACTGTGATTCCCAACTCCCTTGCAAGTCTTTGTCGGCAACTACATTTTCCACGCTCTCAGTCACTTTTTTGACGGGATTTGCGGGTGGAACGGGATTTCCGGACCCACCGCCGCCCCCGCCTTTTTCGCAACAGACGATGAGCAAGGGAAAAATCAGAGCATGGACCAGGACATAAGGAAGAGTTTTGAGATTCATTCGAGCCTCCTAGGACGTTGTGTTCAGGAACGGAAAGCGTATCGTGACCGTTCGAATGAGTGTCAGCAAATCAAATGCCGGTGGCGTTTCAAAGAGGCCTCGTCCATGGCGGGGAAATTTTGTGATGGGCGGCAGATTGGGACGCACGAACAAGCCTCGGGGGGTCGAATCTCAACTCGATAAGAAAAATAAAGATTTTGAGACAATTTTCGCGCCGACCAAAGGGTTTAAGTAGTTCTTCATTGCGCCGATAACCCAGCTGTTGGTCAAATCCTTCTTGCAAGCGAGTGTGATATGGCTTTTGGCAAAATCTCTTTTTCCTTGTTCCGCAAAATCGTTTTCGGATCCGTTTATCTCTTTCTGGGATTGTTTCTCTCATTTGGATACGTCTCCATCCAGCTCCTGACGAGATTGAATAGCCATGTCAGCGATCAATTTCAAAACGACGCCGAGGCGGCGACATTTCTATCCACCGCCGAGCGCGGCGTCTGGGAGCTCCGTTTTGCGCTGCCAAATTACATTCTCGGCGACGCGGCCGCAAGAACCGGCATTCGCGAGAAAACCAAGCAGTGGACCGATCAGGTTGAGCTGAGCATCAAGAAGTATTCCCAGGCTGAACTCTCCGAAGATGAAAAGGCGGCCCTCAACACCTTCAATGAAAATTATCAAAAGTATGTGGCGGCCCGGCCCAAGTTTTTCGATCTCCTCGATCAGGGCAAAGCTGACGATGCCAAAGAATATCGCGCGAAAGAAACGAACCCGCCAGCGGGAGCCGCTGTCGGGGCTTTAAAGAAACTCGTTGAACTTCAACAAGAGCGGCGAAGAAAGGCGCAGGAGGATGTGCTCGCCGCGATCAAAGCGCCGAAAACCATGATGATGAACTATCTGCTCGCTGGACTGATCCTGGCCGCCGTTGCGAGCCTTTTCCTCTTTTTCGCTTCGAGTGGGATCTCTCATCGCCTGGCCGCTCTCGGCAAGGCTTTAACTGACGAAGCCGACTTTGTCTCCGGAGCATCCGAAGAAATGCTGGCTTCAAGCACGAGTCTCGCCTCCAGCGCCACTCAGCAAGCCGCGGCACTGCAAGAGACCTCAAGCTCCGTCATTGAGATGGTCTCCACCATCGCCAGGAACGCGGAGAACGCAGCAACCTCGCTTTCGGTTTCAGAGAAAAGTCACGCCAGTGCTGTGGAAGGAAAGAGAGTCGTCGACGAAATGATTGAGGCCATCAAGACCATTAACCAAAGCAATTTGAATATCATGAATCAAGTCGAGGCCGGCAACCGCGAAGTCGCGAATATTATCCATGTGATCCGGGAAATTGATTCCAAAACCAAAGTCATCAACGAGATTGTTTTTCAAACGAAACTTTTGTCATTTAATGCTTCGGTTGAGGCGGCCCGTGCCGGCGAACACGGTAGGGGCTTTTCAGTGGTCGCCGAGGAAGTTGGCAATCTCGCGAAATTGAGCGGCCAGTCCGCTGAAGAAATCGCGGATATGTTGCAGGAAAGCATCCACAAAGTCGAAGCGATCTTGAAGCACACCCAAAACGAAGTGAGCCAAATCGTTGCCGATGGCTCCAATAAAGTGGAACATGGAACGGCGGTCGCCATGCGCTGCGCTGACGTTCTCAACGGGCTGGTCGACAACGTCGAGGAAGTCAGACGCAGGTCAGGTGAGATCGCCACCGCTTCGACCCAGCAGGCAGCGAGCATCCAGGAGATCAACCGCGCCATCGGTCAACTGGATCAAACCACAAAGGACAATGTGATAACCTCACAGCACACGACGGAATCATCATCGAATCTCGCCGGCCAGGCCAACTCCCTCAATGAACTGGTCACGCAACTGACGGCCATTCTCGGCAATTCACGCAAGATCGGCACCGACCACGGATTTGCGCAAAGCTCCCACCCCGCATTCAGACGGGAAGCCGCCTGAAGCGAAGACGTCTTTCGAACGGAAAGACGGGGCCCGCTGCCCCCTCGATGGGGATAAAAGAAACAATAACGAATCGAAAACCCAACGTATATTTTGCCTTACAGGGTCCTGACTTTGCATCTTTCCGGAAGCACGTGGCGGCTTCGCCGCACACGCTGCGGAAAAAAATAAAACGGAGGACCCATTATGAAATACTCGCATTCGATTGTCCTGGGCGCGGCGCTATTCTCATTGGCTCTGTGGTCGCAGGAAGAAAAGATCGAGGAAAAACAGACGATTACCGTTGAGGAATTGCTCTCCCGCCTTCACCACGCCAATCAAGACGAGATATCGGCCGGAAAATTAGCCAAGGAAAAGGGAACAAGCAAGGCGGTAAAGGATTTCGGGAACCACTTGGTGAAAGAACACCGGAAAGCCGATAAGCTGGTCACCGACCTTGCCGCGCAGAAAGGGGTTAAACTCGGTGCGGGTCCAAAATCAGCGAGGGACGCGGGCCAAGTGGCGAAGGGTTATTTGACCGCTGGTGAATTGAAAGTGCTTTCGGGAGAGAAGTTTGACGACGCATTCTTGAAGTCAATGAAGACCTCTCACGAGGACATCATTCACCTTCTCGAGTCAGCGGAGACTGACGATCTACAAGCCAGGAAATTGATCGATCGGCTATTGCCGGATCTCAAGACGCACTTGAGTCGGGCTGAAGCTCTCGAAGCGACAGAAGCGACAAAAAAACGGTAACGAGAAGGATATTGTCATGGAGAAAATGCAGCCTCACCCGCCATTTCCAGTTCAACATCAAGTAGAGCCCGGGCTTGAGTCCGAAGTTCATCCGCGGCCGCGCTATCTGGCTGAGGGTTACAGGGCAGCGGACAAGCTCAAGGATAAAAAAGCTCTGATTACCGGAGGCGACTCGGGCATCGGTCGGGCTGTGGCTATATTGTATGCCCGCGAAGGAGCGGACGTGGCCATCACTTGCCTTCCAGAGGAAGAGACGGACGCTCTTGAAACGAAAGAAGCGGTAGTTTCACTGGGTCGGAGTTGTGTTGTGATTCCGGGCGATCTCACCGACCGCAATTTCTGTCGCCAGGTAGTTTCCCAGGCTGTGGTCAAGCTGGGAGGCCTCGATATTTTGGTTAGCAATGCGGCTCACCAGGCCCGTAAGCAGACTCTTGATGAAATCAGCGATGAGGAATGGGACCGAACTTTCCGCACGAACATCTACGCCCTCTTTTATCTTTGCAAGGCGAGCGTTCCTGAAATGAAACCGGGATCCGTGATCATCGTGACAAGCTCTGAAACGGCGTTTCGCGGTCCGGACGATTTACTGGACTATGCTTCGACAAAAGGAGCGATCAATACCTTTACGAAATCGTTGGCGAAAATGCTGGTCGCGAAAAACATTCGGGTGAACGCGGTGGCGCCGGGGCCGGTTTGGACCCCGCTGAATATATCCGACCCGGGAGCGGATGATGAAAAGATCCGGTGGTTTGGTCAACAACAGCCCCTCCACCGGCCCGCTCAACCCGAAGAGATTGCTCCGGCGTATGTGTTTCTGGCTAGCGCGGCTGATTCGAGCTTTGTGACCGGCGCCATTCTTCCTGAATTGGGGGGATACGCGGTTTAAGTCAGACGGCCTTGGGCGGAAGACGATCACTCTTCTTCGTGTCTGTGCTTTCGTCTTCGAAGTTCAAAGTCTCGTCCTCGATCTGATGAAGAAGGGTTTCGGGTTCGATCTCCCCTTTCATCTGTTCGAGCTGATCAACTTGATCGGATGAAACCTGTAAACGTTGCGCGATCAGGTCGGTGAGCTGGATCAGGCGGGTCAATTCTTGTTCCGTGAGCAGACTGATTTGGACATCAAGATCGGCGCGCTTTTCAGACAACTTGTCGAGGTGATCCTGGGCCAGAAGAACGAACGACGTTAAAAGAATGGCTCCGAAAGCCAGGAGAAGCGAAAGAATGTGATAAGGATAGGGATCAAAAGGCTCGAAATAAAATCCAGAATTATAAACGACCCAGAAAAGAACAATTCCACAATTAATATAGACAAAAGTGATCCGGCTGACAACGCGTCCAATGGAACGCGCGATCCGCTGCTGAGGGCCCAGCGCGGCTTCCTCGCGCCGACGAACTTCCAAGAGGGCGCGGATATTGCGATGGACAACTTGATCCAAGGGCTTCTGCGTGCTTTTCACTATATGCTAACGATTCAAAGTCAGTGCCAGACAAACCACCATCGGCGGAAACAATTTATCCCCAGCCACCAGGGCGGGCCGACTCACGCCGGCCCAAATTTCCACCTTCCTTAATCCCCAAGTTGGTGCCTTCATAAGCATCGCCGCCCAAGGCGGCTCCGTCGGCACCTCCGCAGTCACATTCCTTTTCCTTCACGCCGATGTTCGGTTCACGGGCGCGAAGATCTGGGTGTGAATCTGTTCATCAGCCACTTGGCCAGGCATCGAAACGTACCGTTCCCACGAGGGATTGCTTTTCTGAGGCTTCAGCTTCTTCATTCGCACCGAGCTGATGGCCGTCGACCAGGCATTTCCAATGTGGCGATAGGGACCCCAATGATCCACCTGTAGGGCCGAATGATCCGGAATATTTCCCGCTTCAAGGTTCGCCGGAATCTTGGCGGGCTTCGAGGCATAAGTCAGAGCCGCCGTATAATCGAAGGTTTTTTTGACCATATCCACCTTGTGATAAAGCGAGACAGCCGATTGGGGTTCATCCAGTTTTCCGGTCCGGACAAGTTCCTGAAGCTGTGAAAAGTCCTTGGCCATGGAGGCGCTCAAGTCGGCCTCGGAGCAGCTTCGTCGAATCCCAACGAAATAAAAACCTTTCTGCTGGGTAACGCCTTTTTGCTCCAGTTTCGAAAGCACCTTTCCCGTTTCCAACCTTTCTTTCAACATGTTCAAGCCTCGCTCGTAATCGGAGGCGATCATCGCGTTCATCATATTGCGGAAGAAAAACATGAAAAAAGGAAGACTCCCCATCATTTTCCACCGCACAACCGTGGCGTTCCCCTCTTGACTCAGCACAAACTGAGTGGTCGCGTGGTTGCTCCATGGCTTAAAAAATTCCAGGCGAATATCGATCCGGGTCGGCTTTTGCGCTTCGTTCAGGGTCATCTTGCCTGACCCTACAATTTCCCCTTCCCAGGATTGCGAGTGGCCCACTGATCCGCCCGCTCCGCTCACCTCGATTTTTGACGTTGGCTCCATCCGGATCCAAGGTGACCAACTGGACCAGTTGCGGAAATCAGCCAAAAAATCAAAGACAGAACTGATGGGTTTATTGATCGTCACTTGTCTTTCAACATTCATTGGAATGGAAAACACTCGCACCTCCTTGTGGTTTTTCAAGTATGTGGGTGGACGTGAGTAAATTCAATGCAAACCGACCCATTGACAAAGACTGGATCCACTTCTACAAGGCCAAAAACCATGTTTAAAAATGAAAGGGGACATTATGTATTGCAGAGCTTTACTGAAAAGACTGAAAGCTAAAGGGCGGGCTTTAGCAACGTCACCACGTCGTGGATTGACTATCGTCTTGTTATCAGCCTTTTTCCCTGGCCTTGTCATTCGAGGCGTTCGCTCAAACCCATGTGAACCAATACCGCCAAGAGGAAGATTACAGGGGTTCAACCTTTAACGAGGTCCAATCGGTGATCATGAAGGCTCCAGTGGTTAACGAAAGTCGTGATGATGCCGCCACCATTCGCGAAGAGATCTCCCAGTATGAGAACGGCCAAATGCCGACGTACCGTATTTCACTTCTGGCCGTTTTTGACGGCCGCCTCAGCGAGGCGGCCCTGCGCACCATCAGACGCGAAGCCGACTACCACGAATACTTTAAGAAGGAGGTCCACATGAACGGCGTGTGCGTGATGGGGACTTGGGAAATCACTGAGCTGTCGCAATATTCCGGTTACTTCGCCCAAGGTTCCAAAGCTCTTTTTGTTGGACGGGTTTCCACCGGGAATGGCGAGGTCGAGGCAGCGAGAGGCCGTCCTTTTGGTTTGGCGGGAAAAATATTTCCCACTCTTAACCGCAACGAAAGAGTCAAGACTGCTAATTTTAATGTAATCGATGATCTCAATGGAACGACGGCGCCGTCTTTCTTTGACGTGGCCATGACCAACGAGCCGCCCTTTGATCTTTCCCGGTGGTATCTGGACGCCAAGAAATTTGGACTTCGCGAAGTCCAGAAGCGTTTTGAGACGGCCGACCAGCATGCTGAAGTCCGGCAGCTTTACCCGATTTCACAGCTGGGTCTATCATCCCCTCAAGGGGCGAAAACCCCCCGCTGGATGAAAATCACCACCGCGCAAGGTGTGAAGGACGAAAGGGTGGCTGAGGCGGATTTCAGAAAAGAGGTTTTGGCCTATTCGTCGGGATTGAAGTTTGACATTTCAGTGTCGGATACAACAAAGGATGGCACGACAGAGGAGGGGTGGTCCAAGATTGGCCAAATCAATACAGACTCTTCAATCGTTTCGTTCGGATGTGATCGTCGCCTTCATTTCCACCACCCGAGCTATGTGCGGGAGACCTCTTCCCGGGTTTTGGAATAGGTACTTTGCCAGATTTCTTCGCCGATTTCATGCAAGCACTTGCCGATTTCAGATAGGTCTTTGCTTGCGCGAAACTCGTCGAATCTGATTTTTGAAAGGCTCTTGGAAAAATCAGGTGGCAGCAAAGATAGATCTGCAATTGCGCCACCTGAAGCATCCTTGGCGAGATAAATGACTCGCGTCACTTTCGACATTGCAATTCTGGCGGTGCACATTAAGCAGGGTTCCAGGGTGCTCATTAGAGTAAGGTCCGGTAGGTTTTCACTCGAGTCTTCATACGCGTCGAGCGCCACCATTTCCGAATGACCCGAGGATTTGAACTTCGGGAAGAATGACTTGTTAGTGCCGATAAACCGAGGGCCTTTTAGTGAGATAATGGCCGAAGCCACCGGGTAGTTCCCCTCGCGGCCAGCTTCGACAGCGGCTAGGCAAAGCTCTCTCATCCAGAGTTTCTCACCCGCGGGCTTCTTATCGAGGAACGATCGGATTGTGTCTTCGACCTTGTCCAGCTTTTCACGCATTGATAGAACCTCCTCAATGTTGATAGATTGCATTCTTTATCCCCGCCATCAATGATTTTAGGCCCGGCGAAGAGGAGAACACATTGATTGTGAGTAAGCCGGTAACTTCATGAACCGGCTGACATTGGCTTCCGAAGTTCCGATCATGAAGACCAGTTCCGATCATGAAGACCAGTTGTCTCTGTGTCCAACCGTCTTCGCCATCATCCTCCCGTCCCAGCCAATCTTGTCAGAATCAGCAATTCAGGAGCCTTCACCCCCTGGATTAGATTTCAATTTGAAATAAACTTGCTCCGACGGTCGGTTTGCTCATTCCGACAAGATTGACTGAGGAGACGAGAGGACCGATGGTAACATTTATTTATTCCGTGGAG
>PSRN01000069.1 GCA_003176075.1 Bdellovibrio sp. | reverse complement strand
CAAATTGACTGACCAAAGTTGCCGCGCGCGGGTCAGCCAACATGCGCTTCACCTGAGCGGTGAGTTCCGCATCCGTCAGCAGAGCTCCCGATTGAGCCGAAGCGATCAGCGTCTGATCCGGCATCGAGCTCCACAGGAAATAAGAGAGACGGGAGGCCAGCTCAAAGGCATTCAAGGTCGTCGAAACGAGGGAGCTTGCCGGTTGGGAGAGCTGAACAAAGCGAAAAAGAAAATGGGGCGACGTGAGAGCCGCGGTCATGGCCACCTGCATGCCGAAATCAGCGCCATCGCCCTGGCTGACGGCGTTGGACACAAAAGCCGAGTAACGAGTGATTTCGTCCGCCGTCGGAGGGCGCCGAAAAGCGCCGGTGAGAAAGCTCTGTAAAGTCGCGCTGACACAACTCCCTTGGTTCGGATCGCAAGTGTAGAGGTTTTGCTTCAGCTTGCTGTTGCTAAAGGCTTGGGCGACGGCCGTCTGGGCGGCGGTAAAGAGTTTTGCGGCCAGATCACTCGTAACGTTCAGGGCATCGGCGTTGTTGGTAAAGTTATGAATAAAGGGATCCGGAGGAAATCCCACCGAGGTACTCATTCCGGTCGCCAGCCCGAGCAGATCCATCAGCGTGTTGTCGTACTCCACATTGTTCAAGCGGCGGGCGGCCACAAATCCCACATCAGGTGCGGAATCACATGGTGGCACAGCCAGCTGCTCGGCACTGAGCTGCTCGGCACCGGGCGGACCGGATGGCGCAAGCTCCGTGAACTTAAATGTTGGGCTGCAATTCTGAAAGGCGGTAAAAATGCCGCCGAAAAGAAGGATCCACCATATTTGACTTAAGGATAATTCTTTCTTGTTCTTGTGAAGACGCATGTTTCACACCCTATGGAGTGAGAATAATCAAAATCAGAGATGATGTGAAATTACAGAAATTGAATGAAAGAAGAGCCTTTGAATCAATTTGAGACAAATTTTTACCGCGACGAGGGTTTCGTGGGCCCTTGATTTCAGCGCATTGCAAAGGAGTTGATTCTTGAGTCCTGTTTCGCTATTCCCCTCCAAACAAAAGGAGGTTTTATGGTGAAATTATTATTCTTGGCAGCAACCCTGATGAGCGCATCGGCCTTTGCCACTGGCATTCTGTGCGAGGATGGAGACCACAGATACGTCTTCAAGACGCAAGGAATGAAAGGCGAACTGGAGCAGGATGGAAGAAAAGTGGCTGACCTCGAACTTCTCAAAACCGAACATCCGAATTTCAAAGGACCGATCTATCTCGAAACCCCGGCAAAACCTACGGACGAGTACAAGGTCATGGTTCACGCCGAAGAGAAGGTTCAGGTCGAAGACAAAAAGTATACGCACGCCGGGGTTTTTCAAACGCAAAAAGGAACAGACGTCCTTGTCGATACCCTGAAAACGTGTAAACCCCTGTGACGACGGCAGTCGAAGGAGTGCTTACTCTTCATCGCCTTCTTCGTCGTCCATGGTGCCGAGGTTGTATTTTTCAACCCGGTACCGCATCGAACGAAAGGTGATGTGAAGAAGCTTAGCGCCGCGTTTCTTGATGCCGCCGGCGCTGTGAATGGCCTTGATCAGCAATTCCTTTTCGATTTGTCCCAGCACCTTGTCGAGATCAATGCCATCGGGTCCAATCTCGATTTCATGGCTGGAGGCCATTTTTCGTCCGGTCGGGGTATTGACGATGGGGGGGAGACTCTCGGGAAGAATCGTGGCGCCGCCCTCGAGAGCCACCGTGCGTTCGATGACGTTTTCAAGCTCGCGAACATTGCCGGGGTAATCATATTTCTTGAGAATTTCCATCGCTTCGACGCTGATTCCCTGCACGGTTTTTCCCAGGCGCTCGTTGTATTTCTTGAGAAAATAGTTGGCGAGCAGGGGAATGTCGTCCTTGCGTTCGCGCAGGGCGGGGGTGCGAATATTGATCACGTTGAGGCGGTAATACAAATCTTGACGGAAAGTTCCGGCCTTGACCATGTCTTCGAGGTCGCGATTGGTCGCCGCGATGATGCGGACATCCACCTTGATGTCCTCGTTGGCTCCCACCCGGCGGATGACTCTCTCCTGCAACGCCCGCAGCAATTTGACTTGGATATTCAGCGGCAGTTCTCCCACCTCATCCAGGAAAAGGGTACCCCCGTCGGCGACTTCAAACAAACCCGGCTTGTCGGCGATGGCGCTGGTGAAAGACCCTTTTTTATGGCCAAACATTTCGGATTCCATCAGTTGCTCGGGGATGGCGCCGCAATTGATGGTGACAAAGGGCTTTTCCTTCAGCGGCCCGTTGTAGTGGATGGCTTTGGCCACGACTTCTTTGCCGGTCCCCGATTCCCCGGTGATCAGTATATTCGAGGGGGCCATGGAGACGCGTTTGATCAAATCGAAGATCCGGTGCATCGCTTCGGAATTGCCGACGATATTTTGAAAGGAATATTCTTTTGTCAATTCCTTCTTGAGGGTTCGGTTCTCGACTTCGAGGTTCCTGGAACGTAGGGCGTTGGCGACGTTGATGCGGACTTCATCGATCTTGAAAGGTTTCGTGAGGTAGTCGTACGCGCCGATCTTCATGGCTTCAACGGCGGTTTCGGTCGTGCCGAAGGCGGTGATCATCATAAACACCAGGTCGGGATAGTTTTCCTTGACGTGCTTCAAGAGTTCCAAGCCGTTCATGTTGGGCATCTGCAGGTCCGAAATGATCATGTCAAAGGCCCGCTTGGCGAGAAGCTCTTTGGCTTTCAATCCGTCTTCCGCGTTGGCGACCTCGTAGCCTTCCTTTTTCAGCATGATTTCAAGGAATTCGCGAATCGATTCCTCGTCATCGACGACCAGCACTCTTGACTTCATTTTGAAATCTCCCCCCCCGGACGCGTTCGTGACGGCCAATACATTTCTATTCTCGTGATTGGTCAGGATTTTTTCAAACCTTTTCAGGCACCGACGAAGGGGATCTGGATGAGAGCTCCGCCAGGACGGGAAACAGAATATTCATTTTTGTGCCTCGACCTTTATCGCTCTCGACAAAGATCCTCCCCTGGTGACTTTCGATGATCTTATGGGTGATGGCCAGCCCAAGACCCGTGCCCCGCGGTTTGGTCGTCATAAAGGGCTCAAAGATCCTCGCTTGCGTTTTTTCATCCATCCCCGAACCGTTGTCGACGATCTGGACTTTGAGCTGGTCCTGTTCGACCCAAGCGCGAACCTCCAGCGTGGGGTGTTCAATCTCAGCCATGGCCTGGTATGAATTGATGACCACGTTCAAAAAGGCTTGCTTGAGCTTGTCGCGGTGGCCGCGAATCAGAAGCGGGGGTGACCATTCCTTCACTTGGCGGACGTCTTGGCGCAGTTGGGGGGAGTGTTTGGCATGTTCAAGCACCTCGTGCAGCAGCGGGGCCAGGTCGAAACGTTCGACCGGAGGTTGTTCGGGCTTCGCGAAATCCAGGAATTCCGAAATCAACGTGTTCAGGCGGTCGATTTCCTTCATGATGATCTTTTTGAGGCGCTGATCATCTTCGGCCCGATGGTGCTGGCTTAAAAGCTCAACCGATCCGCTGATGCCCGCCAGGGGATTGCGGATTTCGTGGGCGATGCCGGCGGCAAGCTGGCCCACGGCCGCGAGCTTTTCGGATTGGCGGACGGCGAGCTCCAACTGACGGACTTGCGTTTCGTCCTCGACGACGACCAGAAAAGTCGGATCAGCGTGGGAGATCTGGGGCAAAATCTTAAGACTGAGGACACGCACTTCGTTGCCTTCGTTGAATCGAACCTCGAATTTCTCCGGATGGGCCTCGATCTGGAAATTGTTGTGCTCTGCGGAGGTGCCATGGGCACCGACTTGGGCGGCGGAGGCGCTGAAGGCACCTACTTGAGGAAAAAGGGACTGTAGATGTCCGCCGACCTGGAGGCGGTCGCGGAAGATCAGTTCCGCGCCGTGGTTGAATTGAACGATTTTTCCGGAATGAAGCACGGTGAGAAGTCCGCTGGGGATGGTTTCGACGATGGACTGATTGAGTTTTCGCAGGTCCGCGAGATTGAGGCCTTGAAGCTCCAGCTGTTCAGCCAAAAAGCCCGAAATCCAAGCCACTGAAAAGAGGGCGATATTGTTCAGCAGAAGAACGAAGAAGAAATCCATGGATTTGACCTCTTCGCCAAAAAGCAGGATTCCCGTGGAACTCACCGACGCCGTCAGCGCGAGAAGGAGAGCTCCCTGCAGTTGAAAAACAAGACCGCACAGAATGATTTCAATCAGATAAAAGAACAAAAAAATCGATTCGTTCAAGCGGCTTGTCAATAGTAGGGCTGAAATCAAGAAAATATCGACACCGAAACTGAACGCCACCAGCCAGCGGCGGTTGAAAAACCCGTTCAAGAGAGGAAGTGAGGCGACGGGGAGGATCAGTCCAAAGGCGGCGACAAGATAGAAATTGCGGTAAATTTCCCAGCTGAAGAACTGTCTTTGGTAAAAATGGTGGATGATCGCCAACAAGATAACAACCAGATAGACGCCGGCGCGAATTGCCTGCACGAGAGTGCGCTCAAGCGGAAACCGATCACCCATTCTGTTTAATCTCCCCCTGTTAACTCTCCCCCTGTTAACCCTCTTGTTTACCCGACGGCGGTTGAGGCCATATCGAATACCGGCAAATACATGGCCAAAACCAGGACCGCGATCACCGCGCCGAGAACCACCATCAGGATGGGCTCGATCAGTGACGTGAAGGCCTTGACCGCGTTTTCCACGTCGTCCTCATAGAAGTCGGCTATTTTGCCAAGCATTTGATCCAGGGTTCCCGACTTCTCCCCGATGGTGATCATTTGCGTGACCATTTCAGGGATCATCGGTTCTTTCGCGAGCGGGGCGGCCAAGGGGCGGCCCGAGATGACGGCCTCCTTGCTGCGGACCAGGGCGTCCTCGATAACCACATTTCCCGCGGTTTTCGCGGCGATGTCGAGAGCGTCAACGACGCTGACCCCTGACGACAAAAGCGTTGAAAGGGTTCTCGACATCTTGGCCACGCTGGATTTTTGAATCAGATCACCAAAGATGGGCGAACGGATAAGGATTCGATCAAATAGGGCCCGCCCTTCATTGGATTTGTAATATGAAGTCAAACCCCAGGGGACACCGACGACCGCGGAGATCACGATGTACCATCTTTGAATGAAGAATCCCGACAACGCGACGACCATTTGCGTGAGGGCCGGAAGGTCCTTGTGGGCGCTCTTGTAAAGATCCTGGAAGCGCGGAATAATAAAGACCAAAATGCCGACGACTACAATGACGGCGACGGACACAATGGCGCCAGGGTAAACCATCGCGCCTTTAATCTGCTTCTTCAGCTTCTCCGCTTTTTCCATATACTGGGACATCCGCATGAGAATGGTGTCAAGAATACCGGCTTCTTCACCGGCGCGGACCATGTTGACAAAAAATCGGCTGAAAACGGCGGGGTGGGCGCCCATCGCGTCCCCCAAGCGTTTTCCGCCTTCAATGGAAGTCTTGACACTGGACACAGTATCCTTCAGCGCCTGGTTGCCCTTGCCCTCGGCGAGAATCTGGAGAGAGTCGACGATCGGAATACCGGCGTTGATTAAGGTTGAAAATTGACGGGTGAAAATTTGCAATTCACGCGACTTGACGCCGCGGCGGAAGAAAGGCTTGCTTCCCGCGGGGCTGGATTTTGCTTTGGTCACGCCGCCGGCTTTGACGAGCCGAAGGGGCGTCAGTTGTTTGGAGCGCAACCGGCTCGCCGCTTCTTGCTCAGTCGCGGCTTCGAGCTGACCTGTTTGCACTTGGCCGTTGGCCGATCGGGCTTGATATACGAAGCGAGCCATGAACCCCCCCCCTAGAGTCAGAGGGCGCTTCTTGTCAGCGTGGGCGGCGCTGCTCAAGTCGGTGCCTTCGGCACCTCCGCACACGCCACGGGCGTTTACACTCCGACGTCCCTCAAGAGGTGATCAAGTTCCTGCGGTTTTGGCGATTCATCGAAACCCACACGCAGTTCGATCCGTCGCTTGATCAACAGTTGAAGGAGCGCCTGATTCAGCGTCCTCATACCCGACGTATCGCCACCCTTTGACATGATCTCAACGAGACGAAAGACGGTTCCTTGCCGGAGACAATCCTTTGCTTCAGGGGTATCCACCAGCAATTCAAAGGTGGGTTGCAATCTGGCGCCCGTGGCAGCACCGCCCACGCTGGACTCAAGGCCAGGGACCAAACGGACGCCCAGCGCACTGACGAAACTCTCGGAAATCGACGCCCAAAAAATTTCGTCATCCGTTTGAGCCACCTTCAGAAGACGAAAAAGGGCGGTCGGCAGGCTGCGACTCCGCATCGCCAGGACAACGGAATTTCCCTCGAACGCCAGCTGGAGCGCTTTTCTTTGAACTTCTTCCTGATCAGAGTCGACGAAAAGCAGCGAATGAAGAGGCAAATTCGTTCCCAGTAAAGAAGCGGCCGGGAAAGAAAAATCATCCCTGGAAAATTCGGGTTGGTCGCAATACAATACACAATCCCGTTTCATTTCAGTGAGCTTATCCATCAGCAGGCGCCGGAGGCTCGATTTTCCACTCAGTGGCGGACCGAAAATGAGATTGAATCCATTTTGACGCTGCAATTTCTCGATCAAAAAAGGCGGCACGGACCAGTCGGCAAGCCTCAATTCTTTCTCATTTTGCCAGGAAAGCTGCGCGCCCCATTCCTCGTTTCGAAGAACGAACATCACCCGCGCCAATAAGCTCGTATGACGAATAAATTTTTCGACAACGCCACTTTCTTCCAGAGTCTGCCGTTCTTCATGATTGAGAAGTGGAAGCAGCAAGGACTGCCGTTCAACCGCACTGAAAAGCGGCGCCTGGATGGGCTTCCAGGAGTTATTCACCAAGTATTGCGTGGCTTCGCCGGGAAATACGCGAAGGGCGCGGGCACCTTTGTTTTTCGCCTCCAATGCCAGGGCGGCCAGGCTCGGAATGTCCTTCATATTGTGTCCTTCACGGAAGAGTTAAGCACCTCTTGAATTGTCGTCTCGCCGCGCTTTAATTTCAACAACGCGGATCGGCGCAGGGTCCTCATCCCTTCTTCGCGGGCGATGATGCGAAACTCGAGGGCGCTCTTGCCGGCCAGAATAGCCTCTTTCAGCCTTTCGGAAATACGCATCAGTTCAAAAATGGCGATCCGACCCTTGATGCCGGTGTTGTTGCAGACATTGCAACCCTTGCCTTGAAAGATTCGGTAGGACCCGACTTCCGCCGGATCCACGCCCAGATTTTGCAAAACCGGGGCGTTGACGTCGATTTGGGTTTTGCAGGACTCGCAAACTTTTCCCACCAGCCGTTGCGCGACAATCAGCTCCACCGTCGAGGTGACGACAAAGGGAGCCACACCCATCTCCATGAGACGAGAGATCGTCTGAGGCGCGTCGTTGGTGTGCAGGGTGCTCACCACCAGATGCCCGGTGCTGGCGGCTTTGGCGGCGATCTCGGCGGTTTCGAGGTCGCGAATCTCACCGACCATAATCACATCCGGATCCTGCCGAAGGAAAGTTCGCAGGGCGTTTGCGAAGGTCAGTCCGATGTCGGCGTTGACCTGCATCTGGTTGATCCCTTCGAGATTGAATTCCACCGGATCTTCGGCGGTTGAGATATTGGTGTCAGGTTTATTGAGTTCATAGAGGGCTGAATAGATGGTCGTGGTCTTCCCCGAACCGGTGGGACCGGTGATGAGGATCATGCCCTGGGGCCTGGCAATGGCCTCCTTGAAAATCGTCAAATCCTCGGGTTCGAAACCCAGCTTTGTCATGTCCACTTGCAGGTTCGATTTATCCAACAAACGCAACACCACTTTTTCTCCCCAGATGGTTGGCATCACGCTCACACGAAAGTCCATATCCTTGCCGCCGCGGTAACGGACTTTGATACGGCCATCCTGCGGCCGGCGTTTTTCAGCGATGTCGAGCTTGGACATGATCTTCAGACGGCTGGCGATGGCCGCCGAGGAACCTGGCGGTTGTGATGAGGCTTCAATCATAAGACCGTCGACGCGATACCGGACACGGAAACGTTTTTCGTAGGGCTCGAAATGAATGTCCGAGGCCTTTTTGCGGATGGCTTCGGAAAGAATCGCATTGACGAACTTGATGATCGGCCCCTCGTCGTCCTGGTCCCCCATGTCTATGGCTTCGGTTTGCAGAACGACGTCGTCAGCGAACTCGAGATTGGATTCGACCTCTTTAACGATTTCGCGAACGTTGGTACCGTAAAGCCGGTCGATGGCCGTGGTGATCGCATGTTCGGTGGCCAGCACTATTTGAATCTTTCGCCGCGTGAGAAATCGCAGGTCGTCCCGCGCCTGCACGTTGTTGGGGTCCGCCAAGGCGACGACAAGGGTCGTTTCCCCGACCTTCTGAAGGGGAATCAGTTTGTTCTTTTCGCAAAAATCCCGGTTCACCAGTTCGATGACTCCAGGCTGGATCGAAAAGCTGTTGAGATCGACGCCGGGAACGCCGTAGTGCTTTTCAAGCGCTTTTAAAATCTGCGCGTCTTTGAGAGTTCCTTGCGCAAGAAGGACGGCGGAAAGAGACGAACCGCTCTTTCGTTGTTCATCCATGGCGCGGGCCAACTGATCCGGACGGACCACGCCTTGCTTAACTAAAATCTCGCCCAGCTTGGACATTGATATTTAAGTATTCCTCCGGGCGAAAACACTGTCGAGAATAAACTCGTGGTCAGTCAGGCCAGTATTTCCATTTTTGCACAAGGGATTTTACGGTTCTGTAACATTAACCCGACTGGACCACAAAATTTGGTCTTCGGTCGAAGCCCATTCTAATATTGGCATCGATAATGATAAGCGTGTCTCAATGTGAGATTGGGTAATGCCAATGCCAGCTGATAGGCAGTATGAGTGGCATGTATCGGTTGCATAAAGGTATGATAGTGGTATATTAATATTGGATGCGCTTCTCCTGGGATTCAGCCAAAGATGAAATTCTAAAGATGAACTTCTGAGAAAAAATAAATCCCGTGGAGGACGAGATCGGACCGCTGAGGCATCTTGTGACTTTTTGGCCATCCTCAAAAGCGGAGGAAAAACTTTATGTCGAAAGAACAAGCTAGAAAACGGCACGTCCCGACAGCAGATGAACTGGCGGAAATGGCGATTCGTGGCGAAAACGTCACGAAACATTATGATTTAAAAAGTGCGAAGGTTCGAGGACCGGTCGATAAGATCGAGCGAGTCCAGGACAAGAATATTCAGCGAGTGAACGTCGATTTTGCACAGCCAATGCTAAAGGAACTCGACGCCATTTGCGCGGATCTCAATGTCCCGAGGCAATCGCTGATCAAAACCATGCTTCGCCAGGCTATGGATCGATATTTCTCGAACAAGAAGCTTCGCAAAACCTAAGCGGGACCTTCTTCCTGACAATCCCGCTGCTTCAATCTATTTCGATCGTGTCCACCGCTACATGGACCCCTTTTTACCCAGAACTGGCTCTTGTTTGCACCTTTTTACCTTCGGAATTACGATGGCCTTGTCTTACCTCGTGTTTCTCCATGGCGACCAAGCGAAGGAATTGTTGGGTCGTCGGGGGCGGTTCCGATTGCCATGGGCGCCGACGCGGAGATATTGTTAAACCATGTCTGAAGTCGAAGTACCTATTGAATCCACGGAAGAACGCATCAACGAAGCCGCTGAAAAGGCCGGGCAGGGCTGGATCAGCGGAGTTGCGCTTTACTCGGCCTTGCTGGCGGCGATGGCCGCGGTCACGGCCATGCTGGCGGGCCACCATTCTGATCATGCGATGATCGAGCAGATCCGTGCCTCCGACCAATGGGGCTATTACCAGGCCAAAGGGATCAAGGCGGCGATTTTGGCCAGCAAGCTTCATCTGTTGAATTCCGGCGGCAAGGAACTGGCCGAGAAGGACTTGAATAAGACCGAACGGTACAAAGCCGATCAGGAAAACATTTCAGAACAAGCCAAAGAGCTCGAGGCGAAGGCGGAGCGCCATCTGGCCTTGCACAGTCAGCTGGCAAGGTCGGTGACCTTCTTTCAAGTCGGTATTGCGGTGGCGGCGATTTCAGTCCTCACCCGGCGTCGGCGTTACTGGTTTGTCAGCATGGGATTTGCTTTGGTCGGTATAATTTTTTTCGCGGTGGCGTTGGCCCAAGGCGCGCTAGGGCTGTAGAGGCTTTGCAATGAGCTCTAAGACTAAGACTAAGCAATGCGTCTGTTAATCATTGAAGATCAACCCAATATGGCGAGTTTTCTTCAAAGGGGCTTGAAGGAAAACGGTTTCAGCGTTGATCTCGCGCAGTCGGCCGCCGCCGGCGAGTCCATGGCCTACGAGAATCCCTATGATCTGGTCATCCTGGACGTCATGCTGCCGGATAAGAACGGAATGGACGTGGCGCGCACCCTGCGATCCGAGGGCTTTGGCGGCCCTATTCTGATGCTCACGGCTCTTTCGCGAACGAAAGACAAAATCAGCGGCCTGAACGCCGGGGCTGATGACTATTTAGTGAAGCCCTTTGAATTCGACGAACTCCTCGCCCGCGTTCGCGCTTTGCTGCGGCGGAATCAGGTTAACGCTTTGACCAAGCTGAACTTCGCGGATTTGGAGATGGATCTGGTGGCCCGCCGGGTCCGCCGAAAAGACCAGGACCTGACGCTGACGCCGAAAGAATTTTCGCTGCTCGAGTATTTTTTGCGCCACCCGGGAAAGGCCATCACCCGCACTGAGCTGAGTGAGCATGTGTGGGATATGAATTATGATCCCAAGAGCAATGTTGTCGATGCTTATCTATCGATGTTGCGGAAGAAGGTCGACGAGCCCTTTGAGACTAAATTGATTCACACGTTAAAGGGTTTCGGCTATGTCCTTCGGGAATAATGAGCTGTCCGATGATGATCGGACAGGTAAGCTGCCCGATGATAATTGGGCAGGGTTTAAGCTGCTGCGGGCTTATCGGCGAAGTTCCCTGCGCGTCCGGGTGACCCTGCTCTTTCTCTTGTTGACCGCGGCCTTGTTTCTTGTCTTTTCGGAAAGCGTGATCTGGATGACCTCCCGGGGCCTGGCGGCCAGTTTTGACTCTTCACTTTTCAACTACGCCAGTGAGGTTTCTGAGAGCGTGAATTTGTCGCAGTTCGGTGATTGGAACATTGGCCGTGAGGAGCTTCTCGCCGAGCGGAAGATTTTGCCTTTCAACCTGGGTCAGGCCTCCCTGCAGATCGTTGATCGTGCGGGAAGGATCAGGGGCCGGTTGGGAAGTCACCGCATTGAAGTCAAACCCCACCAACTGGAGTCCTTTGAGGGTCGGGCTCAGTCGGAAACCCTTTCCCTTGACGGGCCAGGTCGTTCGGAATTTCGCTTGATCACTTTTCCCATCGTCCGGACAGGGCCACCGTCTTTTCTCCTGCAAATCGCGGTTCCGTTGGATCAGTTGAATCGCCGGATTCAGGAGCAAAAGGCGTTTATTTACTTTTTGGTGACTCCTTTTCTGGTGATCCTTTTTTTGGCTGGTTATTTTTTTTCCGGCGCGATGCTATCGCCGTTGTTCACGATCATTCGTAGAACCGAAAAAATGACCATCAGCAGCCTCGACGAAAGACTGCCCGAGGAAAACAACGGTCGTGAATTGGATCTTCTTTCAAAAACCCTGAACGATTTTTTCGCTCGGGTCGAGAGCGCCTACCGAAGCCAGGAAGATTTCATCGTCAATGCTTCTCATCAGCTTCGGACGCCGTTGGCGATTATTCAAGGCGAGGTGGACGTCTTTCAGCGGCAGCCAAGAAGCGAGACCGAGCACAGGACCTTCCATGAAAGACTGGCCGAAGAACTTTCCACTTTAAATCGGGCGGTGAAGGACCTGTTGATGCTTGCCCGCCTGGAAAGTGGTGCCCAGGATTTTTCTTTTGCCAGCGTCCATTTGGATGAAATCCTGTTTGCGTTAACGCAGCGCTTAAATCCGGTTGCAAAGAAGCGTTGCATCGCCTTTGCCGTGAATGTCAGCATTGGCAGCGGTGATTTTTGTGTGCGGGGCGATGCAGGACTTCTTGAAGCTCTGTTTCAGTGCCTCCTGGAGAATGCCCTCTTCTATTCACCTGACCATGAAACCGTCACTTTGACCCTGAAACAGGAAGGCGAATTCGCCGAGGTGGTGATCGAAAACGCGGGCGTCGGCATTCCAGCGGAATTTCAGGAAAAGATTTTTGAACGATTTTTTCGCTGGAGCCCCGAGAGGAAGTCTCAGGGCACAGGCCTAGGGCTATCGATCGCTCGTAAGATCGCTCGGTTGCACCAGGGCGACATTGTTCTATTAAATGGGGCGGGACCCCGAATCTCTTTTTTGGCCAAAATCAAGAAATTTTAATGTTCCTTTGAAACTGGCTTAATACCTTTCGGTTTATTCTAGGCTCGATTCGATAAGGTCAAAAAGATTCAAAAAGAAAAGATGGAGGTTTCAAATGGCTGTGCGAGTGGGAATGAAAAGTCGTCTCAATAGTGCATTTAACAATGCATTTAACGGTGCGACCGAACGGGTCAGCAGCAGTTGGGACCGCCTGCGGGAGAGAGAGTCACGCATCCTGTGGATGAGTTTAACGAGTCTGGCTGCGGTTTGCATCGCTTGGGCCTTGGCCGAAGAAACACTCGCCTCAACCGCCTCGGCAACGGACGCCACAAGTATCGCAGCATCCACCCCACAGCCCAATCCAGCGCCCGCTCAATTCTCTGATCCCAATCTTTTTGCCACGCTGGCGGATCGAGTCGTCCCTTCCGTCGTCAATATTTCTTCCGAACTTCAAGTGGAAGGACGGGAGCAGCAGGTAAGCCCTCTTGAAGAAGAATTTGAAAAATTCTTCCACGAGTTCAATGGGGGCCGTGAATTCCCTAATGGCGGCCGATTACGTCCTGCCCCCCGCTTGCCCGTGACCTCTCTGGGTTCTGGTGTGATCGTCGATACCAACCCCGACCACGCCACGATAATGACCAACCATCATGTGGTTGCAAACTCACAAGCCATTAAGGTTGAATTCAGTCCGTTGACAGGTCACACGCAGCCTGTGGAGGGTCGGGTCATTGCCGCTGACCCTGTTCTGGACATTGCTCTCATTGAAGTAAAAATGTTGGATGGGCTCAAAGCCCTTCCCTTCGGTAATTCCGATAAAGTCAAGGTGGGGGATTATGTCATGGCCGTTGGTAATCCCTTTGGTCAAGGTCACTCGGTCACCCACGGGATCATCTCAGCGAAGAATCGGAACGGCCCGGTGATCGGCAAATTCCTTCAGACCGATGCTTTAATCAACCGCGGTAATTCAGGTGGTCCCCTGGTGAACTTGCAAGGTGAGATCGTGGGCATCAACGAGGCCATTATCACTGCTGGAATTGGCTTCGCCATTCCCGCCAATTCAATCCAGCCAGAGTTGGCCGAACTTCGCAAAAATGGCAAGATTGTCCGTGGTCAAATCGGCGTGCATTTGACCGAGGTTTCCCCTGAGGCGGCCGCCTTCGTCGGCGGTTCCATTGAGGCCGGTCAGCCCGTTGTTAATCAAGTAGAACCTGGAAGTACTGCTGCTGCCGCTGGCTTGCGGCCGAATGATGTCATTGTCTCCGTCGATGGTAAGAAAATTCAAGATTCAGACGCATTGAGGTCGGCCATTCTTTCCCTACCCATCTCTAAACACATCGGGCTGGGCGTCTTTCGGAATGGCACGCTTCAGAACATAGATGTTGAAATAGGACCGCCGAAAGCCTGATGTGATCCTTCGTCCATGAACGGGGAGGACTTAAGTCCCCTCCTTAGGTCCCCGTTCATGGCGCCTTTTTTCCCAATAAGAAAATATCCCTTCTAGAACTGTGTTGGCCACTATCATTCCTGTGATTGATGGGAATGGTTGGCGAAAAAGTAATGATCAACTCCTGCCCAACATCGCAGGATCCACCGGGCTCAGTGAAGCCGCCCAGTCTGAGGATCAAAGCATCTCCCGCTTGTTCGAATGGGAGTATCGACGGACGGGGAAATGTGATTTCCTGCTGATTCCGATCGCTGCAATAGACTGTGGCTCGTTGGACATCGAATTGCAGATTTTGAAAAAATCCATCAATGACTTGTAAACACACATCTGCACTGGAGATATCCCGGGATCCCATACTGATTCTTGCATTGATTCCATCAATGCGCATTCCCATCGCTTGGTCAATCCCATTGTCGTTTACGGGTTTTCCGTTTGTGCAGGCTCGATGGACGGCATAGTCGATGGGTTGACCCAAAGATGCATGAGATACCGAAACCATTGAGGCAAACAAAAGAAAAATGATCACCTTCATTCTTTCCTCCCTGAAAGACTTTTTTTCGTAATTCTACCTTGGATGAAGGTTTAGCCAAGAAGAGACTTTCAAACTGGACCCCCCTCCTTGAATCCCCGCTGATAGCGGTTTTTCCGCAAACCAGCTGTTAACTTAAGCCGCGCGCTTTCGTTGCCCATGCCGCGACTCCGCTAAGGGAGCCGTTCGGGAAGACGGCATGTGCCTGACGGTGGCGGGACGTGCACGCCGTTCAGCTTTTCGTTTCTTATTGCGATGAAGTCCACCGCGGCGACCGATTTCGGAGTAAAATTGTGGACCATATTCTTGCGCCACCCGCTCGCCACCGCGGCGACCGATTTCAGCATAAAATTGTGGGCCATATTCTTCGGCGACCGCTTCACCAC
>PSRN01000034.1 GCA_003176075.1 Bdellovibrio sp. | reverse complement strand
CATCTCATCACCTCGTAGGCGGCGATGCGGCCGCTGCCGTCGGCTTTACGAAAAAGCGTTTGCGCGACGATCCCCCGCAAAGACTCGGCGAGCATTGTCCGGACTTGTTGCTGCTGGCCTTCGGGAAAGACGTCGATGATCCGGTCAATGGTCTTCGCGGCGGAGTTGGTGTGAAGCGTTCCAAAGACGAGATGGCCCGTTTCCGCCGCCGTGAGGGCCAGTGAAATGGTCTCCAAGTCGCGCAACTCGCCCACCAGCAGGACATCGGGATCTTCCCGCAGGGCCGAGCGCAAGGCATTGCCGAAGGATTTGGTGTGCGTTCCCACCTCCCGCTGGTTCACGAGACTTTTTTGATTTTGGTGGACGAATTCGATGGGGTCTTCCACCGTGATGATGTGAAGGTCCTGCTTGATATTGATTTCATGAATGAGGGCGGCGAGGGTTGTGGATTTACCGGAACCGGTGGGCCCGGTCACCAGAACAAGCCCCTTGTGCGCGTCGATCAGATCCACCACGCCCTTGGGAAGATTCAATTCCTCGGCGGATTTGATTTTTTCAGGAATAATCCGAAACACCGCCCCCAAGCCCTTTCGCTGCATGAAAAGATTGACACGATAGCGCCCCATTTGAGGAATTGAATAAGCAAAGTCGATCTCCCAGCGCTCGACAAAAGATCTCTTTTGCTTGTCATTTATGATTTCAAAAATCAGGCCTTGAACTTCCCGGGTGGTGAGTTCCTTAAAATTCGTCAGTGGGACCATGCTGCCGTGGACACGAAGGTAAGGAGGGGCCCCGCTGGTCACATGAAGATCCGAGGCGCCTTGCTCCCGCATGAGCTTTAACAGTTCATCAATGCTTGCCATCGGCTTTGTCCCCCGTCGTAAACTTATCGGTGCTTTTTGCGGCCAATTGAAGTAGAGCAGGCCCATTATGGCCTCAGAAATTCTTATCAATTGCCGTCCCAACGAAACGCGTGTCGCTTACGTCGAGTCGGGGATCCTCTCCGACCTCAAGGTTGAGCAAAAGACTTCCCCGACCATGGTGGGTTCCATTCACCGTGGCCGGGTCATCCGGGTTCTGCCTGGCATGCAAGCGGCCTTCGTGGACATTGGTCTTGAAAAGGCGGCCTTTCTTTATGTGGGCGATATTCGCGACGACCTGGACGAGGGTTTAGGGGACGGCCACGGCGATGGCCACGATTTGACGGCGGAGGACGATGAAAAGATCGACACTCAAAACCGCACGCCGATTCAAGACTTGTTGAGGGAGGGGCAACACATCCTGGTCCAGGTGGCCAAGGATCCGATCGGTACCAAGGGAGCCCGCCTGACCACCCACATCTCTTTGCCCGGCCGCTTCGTCGTTTATTTGCCCACTATTCGGCATCGGGGGATTTCCCGCCGGATTGAAAGCGAGGAGGAACGGGACCGGCTGAGGGGCCTTGTCGCCCAGATCGATCCCTCGGGCGGAGTCATCGTGCGCACGGCTGGCGAAGGGGCGCCGGAAGAAAGCCTGCGCAACGACATCGACTACCTGGACCGCCTGGCCAAGGATATTCTCAAGCAGTACGAGAAGAAAAAGAGCGTGGGTCTGATTCATCAGGAGATTGACGTCGAGCTGCGTTCCCTCCGCGACCTGATGAGCGAGAACGTCTCCGCCGTTTGGGTGGATGAACCCGAGGTCCACAAGAAAGTCGTGAAGTTTGTTTCCCAGCTCATGCCAAAATACAAACACAACATCGTTCTCTACCAGGACAACAAACCGCTTTTCGACATGTATGACATTGACCTCGAGATTTCGCGATCGATGGACCGCAAGATTTGGCTCAAGTCCGGCGGCTATATCGTGATTGATGAGGCTGAGGCCCTCGTGGTGGTTGACGTCAACACCGGCAAGTTCGTCGGCAAAAGAGACCTCGAAGAGACCATTTTGAAGACGAATCTCGAGGCGGTTCGTGAGATTGCCCACCAATTGCGAATTCGCAACTGTGGCGGGATTATTATCGTGGATTTTATCGATATGGAACGCGAGTCCCATCGTGAAAAAGTCCTCGCGCACCTGGCCGAGGAGCTGCGCAAGGACAGGGCCCGAACCAACATTGTTTCGATGACCCCCTTGGGTCTGGTCGAAATGACCCGCAAGCGTATCCGTCCGAGCCTGATTCGTACCCTTTGCGAGCCCTGTGCTTATTGTGAGGGCAGGGGCTACATCCGGCGTAAATCGACCGTTGCCAATGAGATTTTTCGGGAGCTGGAAAGAGATCTTCCTCAGCTGGTTTCACAGAAGAAATCCAACATTCTTGTTCACTGTCATGGCGAGGTGGTCGATTGGATCTATGAAGAGGAAGGGGAATCACTCAGCGCCATGGAAGCCAAACTGGGCCGTTCAGTGACCTTCAAGATTGAGCCGGCTTACCATCGGGAGCAGTATGAGATCTTCATTGTTTGAATTGCGCTATGCGTTATAGAGCTCTTTGAGCCTGATCACCGAGGGCTCGGTTCCAAACAGAAATTTCCCGTGAAAGAGATGCGTCTTATTGACAAGATCTTAAGGCCCTGGCAAGAACCGATGACATTTGAGAATTTGAACGCCGAACGGCAGAAAAGACCTTGCCAGAGAGCATGGGCGGCGAAGCCGCCATGGATGACACTCGCGAGTTGATTCGATCGGTAATTCAAAGTAACAATAATTTTTCTCAATAAATAGCGGGAGGATCTTCAGATGTACGCCATTGTTCGCACCGGCGGGAAACAGTACCGAGTTCAGCCTGGGGATATTATCCGGGTGGAAAAGCTTGAGAATGCCCTGGGATCTGAATTCGAACTGACGGACGTTCTCATGATTGGCGGTGAGACTTCCCCGGTTCTTGGTCAGCCCAATGTTCAGGACGCCAAAGTGGTTGTTGTGGTTACGAAGCAGACCAAGGATCGAAAAGTTGTGATCTTTAAGAAGCGTCGTCGCCAGGGGTATCGCCGTTTCAAGACCCATCGCCAACCTTTTACGGAATTGTTTGTCAAAGCAATTTCTCACGGTTCGAAAGTTGCAAGAACTTCGGACGAAGCCAAGGTTGTCGACGTGGATCAGGTGAGGCTTGAAAGAATTCAGGCTAAAGTGGAAGCCAAAAAACAAGCCCGCGAGCAAGGCGTCCGCGAGAAGGGTGACGTTCCTTCTGAAACGGGCGAAACGGGATCGAAAGCGCGTGGCAGCGCCGGACGGAAGGTCGCGGTTTCTGAGCGGGCGAGAAAATCTCCGGCGAAGAAGGCTTCTTCCGCAAAAGGAAAATCCGCCAAAAAGAAGGCGGGAGCAAAGAAAGCCGTTGCGAAGAAGAAGTCAACAAAGAAATCGAAGTGAAGTCCAAGGGCGGCTGTATAAAGGCTGAAAAGTGGGCGAGCATCATAAGGGAGTTTAGTCATGGCAAGTAAGAAGGCTGGTGGGAGTACCAAGAACGGGCGCGATTCGCAGAGTAAACGACTGGGCGTAAAGCGCTTTGGCGGAGAGGCTGTCAAGTCGGGAACAATCATTGTGCGACAGCGTGGAACGCAATTCCATCTCGGAAACAACGTGAAGATGGGCCGCGATTACACAATTTATTCGGTGGTAGACGGATTGGTGAAATTCGAACGGGAGACCAAAGACCGTTTTCGAGTCAGCGTCTATCCGAAGTCGGCTCAGAAACCGGAGTTGGCTCAGTAGCCGGGAAAAGATGAAAACGGTAAAACTGGATGAAAGGAGCCCTAAGGCTCCTTTCTTATTTTTTGCGATATGAAATTTATTGATGAAGTCGAAATTGAAGTGGCCTCGGGAAAAGGTGGAGCTGGCGCCGTCAGCTTTCGGCGCGAGGCCATGGTTCCGCGCGGCGGGCCCGATGGCGGTGATGGTGGCCGCGGTGGTGACGTCGTCCTTCGTGTCTCGCGGAACTTGAATTCCCTGGTGGATTTTCGGCCCCGGAAGCGATACGCCGCGGAGGCTGGACACAACGGGGAAGGAAGCCTTTGCAAGGGCGCCGACGGCAAGGATCTCGTCCTGCAAGTCCCCGCCGGTACGGTCGTTCGCTCCGCCGAGGGCCATGTCCTGGCGGATATGACTGAAAGTGAACAGTTTGTGGTGGCTCGCGGGGGCCGGGGCGGTAAAGGGAACGCCTTTTTCAAATCGAGCGTGAATCAAGCTCCGGAGCACGCCCAACCGGGTGAGCCCGCGCAAGAGATGATGCTGCGGTTGGAGCTCAAGCTGATCGCCGACGTGGGAATCATCGGCCTTCCCAACGCGGGAAAGTCGACGCTCATCTCGCGCATCTCGGCGGCTCGCCCGAAAATCGCCGATTACCCCTTTACCACTTTGACTCCCAACCTGGGGGTGGTGCGCGCCGCCGAATTCAAGTCCTTTGTGGTGGCCGATATTCCAGGCCTTATTAAAGGGGCCCACCGGGGAGTTGGACTGGGGACGCAGTTTTTGCGGCACATTGAGCGCACGCGAGTCTTTATTCACTTGATTGACGCGTCGTCGGGGCAAATTGAGGAGATCAGCCAGAACTATCAGGATATCAACGACGAACTTTACAAGTATGACGAGTTGAACGCTGACAAAGAGGGTTTTTTTCCCCTTTCAACAAGGCCCCAATTGGTTGTTTTCAGTAAGATCGACACGCTGACGGATCAGCAAGTGCAAGACCTTTCCCGCGAATTCGCGGGGTGGGTTTCCACTCTTGCTATTTCGGCGGTCAGTGGAAAAAACATTGATCGACTGATCCATAAAGTCTCGGAATTCGTGTTTGGAGAAGAGCGAGGTGAGCTTGGACGCTAAGTTGGACGGTAAGTTGGACGCTCAGTTGGGAGTTAAGTTGGGAGTTAAGTTGGACGTTAAGAAAAGAGTCGGTATTTACGGAGGCAGTTTTAACCCACCCCACGTCGGACACGTGAATGCCGTGGAACTAGTCAAGCGGCGCACGGGGCTCCAAGAAATTCTCGTGATCCCAAATTGGCAAAATCCACTCAAGAAGATGGTGGAAGGTCCTTCCCCCGGGGAACGATTAGAAATGACTCGTCTGGCATTTCAAGATCTGGCCCCCGAGGTGATGGTCGACGATGTGGAAGTGAGGGCTGAAAAGACGAGTTTCACCATCAACACCGTCGAAGCCTTGAAGAAGCGTGAAAGAGATGCCGAGTTTTTCCTGATTTTGGGACAGGATTTGTTTGAGCAATTCAATCAATGGGAGCAGTGGGAGCGATTGGTTTCCGAGGTGAATCTCATCATCACCTCGCGGCCTGGCTTTGCTTTTCCGAAATCCGTTGAAGAACTGCCAAGGTTTATGCAACCACTGGTCTCAACTGTGGCCTTCAACCATGTGGAGTTGACAACAGGTCACGAGATTCAATTCGTGCAGCTGCGGGACGTGGAAATTTCCTCGACCGAGCTGCGCAAGTGGCTGCGCATCGGAAGAAAGGTCGACTCCTTTTTGGATCTTTCGGTCGAGAAATTCATCCGGGAGCATCGGCTTTACACCTCACTCAAGGAAAAAATTCGTGACTATCGGGAGTTCACTGATTTTTGCGCCAGGGTCTTGTTTTCCCGTAAGGCGATCCAAGTGAAAGGTTTCGATTTGCGCCAAATCACGGCGCCATCGGAATTCTCGTTGGTTTGCTCAGGCACATCGACCAGGCACACTTCCGCCTTGGCTGAAAACGTCGTCCAAGCGGTCAAGGAAGAATACAACCTGTTGCCGCTCAGCCTGGAAGGAGCCAGCGAGGGTCGTTGGGTTCTTTTGGATTATGGATCACTCATTATCCATGTTTTTTACGATTACGTTCGACAGGATTATTCAATTGAGGAACTGTGGAAAGAGGCAAAGGATTTGCAACTTCAGGATCCAACGCCGGCGCCTCCTTTACCTTCACCTTCACCTTCGGCTTCGGCGGCGACTCCGACTGCAACTCCGACTGCAACTCGGACTACAACCCCGAAACCATGAAGGTCGTTCTTTTGTGTCTTTCTTCCGGCGGGCCTCCGTGGCTGAAGGAGGCTCTGGGGGACTTCGAGCGAAAAATCCGGCCCTTGATTCCCTTTGAAACTGCGCAACTAAGTTCCAAAAGTTTTTCACGAAAAAATTCGCGACGGAAGGTGGCGGAGGAAGGCCGCAAAGCCAGGGAAGCCGCAACCTCCGACGACTTTGTCGTTCTCTTCGATGAACGCGGTGTTGCCTTGGACTCGCCAGCATTCGCGAAGAAAGTGAACACCGTGTTCTTGAGTGGCAAGAAACGGGCCCTTTTTATCGTTGGCGGACCTTTTGGCTTTGACGAGGAACTGCGAAGGCGAGCGGACATGATTTTGGCTCTGGCGCCCTTTGTTCTCAATCACTTTGTGGCTCAGCTGGTTGCCGCCGAACAAATTTACCGCAGCTTAACGATCCTCAAAGGCCTTCCTTATCACAATGAGTAATTTTCAGCTCCGCCACCCGAGGCGGTTCCGTCGTTTGCAGCGCATATTTTGAAGCGCATATTAAGGGGCCTCATCCAATGAGATCCGTCAGTGCTGTTTGCCTTTTGCGGTTGTCGATTTGACCGATGGCCATGCCGAAGGCCCTTCGTGTGCCGACGAATACCGCCAGCTTTTTCGCCCGGGTCAGCCCCGTGTAGACGAGATTTCGAAAGAGCATATTGAAATGTTGGCCCAGGACCGGAATGATCACGGCCTGAAATTCGCTACCCTGGCTTTTGTGGATGGTGATCGCGAAAGCATGCGAGAGTTCGCTCACGTCGTCTTTTTCAAATAGAACGCTTCTTTCTTCCGGACCCGCGAATTTCACTTCGCAGGTTTGTTCCTCAAAATCGATGGCGGCGATTTTCCCGATGTCGCCGTTGAAAACGCCGAGATCATAGTTGTTTCGCGTCTGGATCACGCGGTCACCGATGCGAAAAATTCTCTCGCCCATGCGCAGTTCCCGCTTCTGCGGTCCTTCCGGATTGGCCACCCGCTGCAGGTGTTGATTCAAATTCAAAGTTCCCAGACTTCCCCGCACCTGGGGTGTCAGGACCTGGATCTCACAGTCTTTTCCCAACCACCCCGGGAGAGTCTTCGTGTACAGGCGAAGAACCGTGTCGAGCGCTGTCATGCCAAAATGCAAAGAAGACCAGGGATGAACCTTCTTTATCACCTGAAAGAGCTCCTCTATTTCACCTCCGGCGTTAGTTAACCTGACGATGTCAACATGGCGAAATTTTTCCGGGATGGTGAGGACGGGAGCTTTGACCGATTCCATGCCTGTGACTTCCGGTCGATAGAGGCGGTCAAGCTCAAGCTCGTCCTCCCAGACTTTAATTCGCCCCAGCCAGTCTTCGCCGGATTTTAAAAGAGCTTCTTCCCCTTTGACCTTCGCTTGCGCGAGAGTGGATTTCGCCCTCTGAATGAACTGGATCTGGTCCTGCGTGGCTTCATCCGCATCGACGAACAGACAATCGTTTCCTTCCTGAAACGCCGAAGGGTGAGCCAGGGGCGAGACCACTCGGGGGACTTCGCCATGGTTGATTTCATGGGCAAAGCGAATGATCGAGGAGGCCTCGGCTTGGCGAAAAACCTTGGTCAGGCGGAAACGGGGGACTTTCTCACTTTTCAAGAGATCGCCCAGAACATCGCCGGCTCCGACGGCGGGCAGCTGGTCGGGGTCACCGATAAACAAGACTTGTGCCCCTTTGGGAACGGCCCGCAACAGCGACGCGGCCAAGCTGATATCCAGCATGGAGGTTTCGTCAACGATCAGAAAATCGCAATCCAGGGGTTCGTTCTCATCCCGTTTGAATCCGCCCTTCGTTGGAACCCACTCCAGAAGCCGATGCAGAGTCTTGGCTTCGCCGCCGATGACTTCCGTCATGCGTTGGGCGGCGCGGCCGGTGGGAGCCGCCAGAAGAACTTTCTTGTTCATGGCCAAGAGCAGTTTGGCGAGGACCTTGGTGGTGGTGGTTTTTCCACAGCCGGGTCCACCGGTCAGAATGGAAAACCCTTGTTCGACGATTCCCAGGACGGAGTCGGTCTGTTCGTCGCTGAGCTGAAGGCCGAACTTCGCGCAATAGCGGTTGACCCAGTCCCGCGCCCGCTGCCGATCGACCCGGGCGGATGTTGACGCCAGGGCCGTGATGAGTTTTGCCGCCGTCAATTCGTCGTAGTAGAGGCCCTTCGAGTAATAGCATTTTTGCGGCGGAGGTGCCGACGGAGCCGCCTCGGGCGGCGAAACTCGTGCAGGCACCGACTTGAGCCGGCACTTCACCTGGTCTCGAGCCAACAGGTCGGTCAACAGGTCACGAATTCTCTGCGGCTCGATCTCTTCGCGAAGCAGCTCCGGCACCGATTCAACAATCTGCTCCTCGGTGAGAAAACAGTGGCCCTTTTCCCGGCTGGCAGAAAGCACGTGCCGTATGGCGGCCTCGAGCCTGAGCGCCCCGGTGCGCTCAAAACCCATGGCCAGGGCGATCCGGTCGGCTGAGAAAAAGCCGATGCCATAGATGTCGTAAGCCAGACGGTAGGGGTTTTTGGCGACGATATCGATCGCTTGGTTGCCGTAAGTTTTGAAAATTTTGGTCGCGAACAGGGTGCTGATCCCGTAATTTTGCAAAAAGATCATCACGTCGCGGACGGCCCGATGCTCCTCCCAAGAGCAGCGAATGGTTTGCAATTTTTTGCTGGCGATGCCGGGAACTTTGACGAGTTCTCCCATCCGGTTTTCAAACACGTCCAAAGTTTTATCACCGAAGTGGGTAACAATTCGGCGGGCAATCTCCGGCCCCACGCCTTTGATGAGGCCTGAGCCAATGTACTTTTCCAGAGCCGCCGTCGTGGCCGGCTTTTTCTCCAACGCCCGCACGGCCTTGAACTGTTCACCGTGCTTGGGGTGGTGCGCATAGGACCCCCAGAATTCCATGGTTGCCCCGGCGAAGACCTTCGCTTGATGAATGACCACGGCGACCAGTCTTCCGGCGTCTTTAAAGGGCGCGACTTTGAGGACGGTCCAACCATTTTCGGGGTTGTGATAAGTGATTCGCTCGACAATGCCGACGAGGCGTTCGAGATGCTCATCTTGAACGGAAAACGAACTCTGACTCACTGAAAATGACTATTCGTTAAAAATGATCTCACGCTGACGGTCATAACGAATGTTGTCGCCCCGGTCAAAAAGAGCGCCATGACACGCTTCATTCAATTGTAGTCCTCGTTGAGCGACTTGAGAAATAACACGAGATTTTTCCCGTCACTTTCGCCCAGCTGAATGTCTTTAAGCCTGGGATCGGCGTTGCGAACAACGCCCTCTCTCGCCAAGGCGCTATAGGTTTCATAAAACCTAATCACCTCCTCAAGAGTTCCCGCGTGCCCGCTATGAAAATAGGGTGCCGATTGCCCGAGATCCCGCACCGCCGGAGTCTTGATCATGGCCAGGCTGCCATCCAAAATTTTGTCGTCGGTGACTTCATTGCAATTCCAATTCAAGGATTGGCAAATCGCCTTTTTGAGCAGAGTTTGCGGCGTCGGCATGGCGGGATTCCTAAAAACAACCCACGCCCCGAGATCCGCTCGCAGGGGTTCGCTGGTGTCAGGAATGGATCTAAAAATGGACTTGGCGTTCGGATGTTCAAACGTTGGAGGTAAATAGAGATCGGCTTGGCTGTTGCGTTCGGCCAAATGGGGGACGTGAAGCTTGGCGAAACTGCCCGAGCCGTGCACTTGATCATATTCAAATTGCGAAACGCCGGTGTTATGAAACAAGTGATCCGTGAAATCGGGCGCTGAATGACATTGGATGCACTGGCCTGAGCCAAAGAAAGTCTTAAATCCCGCCAATTCGTTTTCGGAAAAAACAAAATCCTGCTTATGGAGTTTGAACTGTCCCTCTCGCGCGTCGACAAGGGACAGGTGGTCAGCGTGGGCGGCGGAGCCGCCACGGGTGGAGTTCACGACCAAATTATACAATCGTTTAGAGTAACTGACTTCTGATTCGCCTGGATCAGGTGAGCGCGGCAAGCCATTTTTTTGCAAGAACAAGTCGTAAGGCGTGCCGTTATAATCGCCTTTGGCGTCCCGGCTGTAATCGAGCGCCCGCAAGTACTGTCCAACAAGGTGAATGACGGCCTCGAAAATCTCGCTGTCGTTCGCTTTATCAATATCCATGCGAAACTTAGCTGGAATGCGAAACTTCGCGGGGACAGTGTTCTTGCCCGATAGAAGCTCCTTGTAGGTCAAGCCGCCAAGATCGGTGTCGGTGGGGTAGGCCCCCGAGTCGTGTCGAACGACCTCAGCGATGTGGTGGAGTGCCTTTAGTTCTTCGTCCGCAAGCCAACCCATGTTGCGGCCGAGGTAAGAGGCCCGCACGAGATCTTCAGGACGCACGAATTCCCCATCATGGTGTAAGAACAGACCATCCCTTAATGCCATAGCGACCATATTCGGTGAGTTTCTAACGGTGCGGTCCAATCCATCGCCGCGCTCAGGTATTCGACTTCGGTGAGATCCGTCGGTGTAAGCCCGCACTCCGAAGCCCGCAATGCTCTTGGCCTGATCGACAAGATGGCATCCGGCACAAGACATGGCCTGTCCCCGGTAGGGATTAGGGTAAAGACCCTCGATGGTCTCAAGACTCTCCACGACAGCGTCGCCGCGCCCGGGAGGTCGATTGCAGGCGCTGCCCAAGTCGGTGCCTGTACGAGCTCCACCGCCCGAGGCGGCCTTGTCGGAGGCTTCGCCGCCC
>PSRN01000088.1 GCA_003176075.1 Bdellovibrio sp. | reverse complement strand
AAGGAGCAGTGATGCCGACCATTAACCAGCTGATCCGGTCGCAACGGATTCAGCAGAAGAACGATACGAAATCTCCAGCGCTCACCAAGTGCCCGCAACGCCGTGGAGTTTGTACGCGCGTCTATACGACAACTCCCAAGAAGCCAAATTCAGCCCTGCGGAAGGTCGCCAAGGTTCGCCTTTCCAATGGATATGAGGTGATTTCATATATTCCAGGAATCGGCCACAACTTGCAGGAGCACTCCGTTGTGCTGATTCGGGGAGGCCGGGTGAAGGACCTGCCGGGCGTTCGCTATCATATCGTCCGAGGTGTGCTGGATCTTCAAGGGGTCAATGGGCGCTTGAGTTCACGTTCGAAGTACGGCGCCAAACGGCCTAAGAAATGAGGGTGATTCGTGTCAAGACGTAAGAGAACATTTAAAAGAGAAGTTATTCCCGATCCTGTCTATAAGGATGTGGTGATCGCAAAGTTCGTTAACAAGATGATGTATCAAGGAAAGAAGTCCGTCGCGCAAAGGATGTTCTACGGAGCCCTTGATGAACTCAAAGGAAAGGTCCCCGGCGAAGAGCCCATCGCTGTGTTAAAGAAGGCCATTGAAAACTGTAAACCTTCGCTGGAAGTCCGCTCTCGCCGGGTCGGCGGCGCGACTTACCAGGTGCCGGTGGATGTCCGCCCCTCCCGCCGTCTGGCATTGGCCATGCGCTGGTTGATTCAATACTCCCGCGAGCGCGGTGAGAAGGATTTTTCGAAGCGCCTGGCCGGTGAGATCATGGACGCGTTCAATAACCGGGGCAATGCCATCAAGAAGAGGGAAGACGTCCATCGCATGGCCGAGGCCAATAAAGCGTTCTCTCACTACAACTGGTAAGCCAACTGAAAGTCCCGCGCCGCTATGTCAGTCGTTGATCCGCAGTCTGTCGAAGAACTCAAATGGACTCGCAACATAGGGATCATGGCTCATATCGATGCGGGGAAAACAACAACCACCGAGCGGATTCTTTTTTACTCCGGCAAAAGCCACAAGATCGGTGAAGTCCACCATGGCGACACAATCATGGACTGGATGGAGCAAGAACAAGAGCGCGGGATCACCATCACGGCGGCGGCCACCACGCTCTTGTGGCGGGATCATCGCCTTAATTTGATCGACACCCCAGGCCACGTTGATTTTACAATTGAGGTGGAACGTTCCTTACGGGTTTTGGACGGAGCAGTGGCTGTCTTTGATGCCGTGAACGGCGTTGAGCCGCAATCGGAGACGGTTTGGAAACAAGCGGATAAATATCAAGTTCCCCGTCTTTGCTTTATCAATAAAATGGACCGCGTCGGCGCGGATTTTTGGATGTCGGTCCGGACGGTTAAAGAGAAATTGCACGCCGAGCCTCTACCCATTCAAATCCCCGTTGGGAGCGAGGATTCGTTTGTTGGGGTCATCGATCTTCTCGAAGAAAAAGCAATCATTTGGGAAGGGTCCGTCGCCGGTGAAAAATTCTTACTGAAAGAAATCCCCTCCCACATGGCCGAAGAAGTAGCGGCCAGCCGCAAGGTGATGATTGAGCGAGTCGTTGAGTTTGAAGACGCTCTTTTTGAAAAATACATCAATGGCGAATCCATAACCCCGGCCGAACTCAAGGCTGCTTTGAGAAAAGGGGTTCTGCAACTCAAAGTTTTCCCTGTCCTTTGTGGGGCTGCCTTTAAGAACAAGGGAGTTCAGCCGCTTCTTGACGCCGTGGTGGACTACTTGCCCAGCCCTTTGGATTTGCCGCCGGTGATCGGTCACGAGCCCGACCGGGACAGCAAGGAAGTTCGTTGCAAAGTGGACTTTGGCGAACCCGCGGCGGCGCTCGCGTTTAAGATAACTTCCGATCCTTTCGCCGGGTCTCTCACTTACATTCGTGTCTACTCCGGATCCGTGGAGGTGGGGGATCAGCTCCTCAATCCGCGCACCGAAAAGAAGGAACGAATCCAAAAGCTGGTTCGTATGCACGCGAATTCGCGAGTGGAAATCACTTCCCTCAAGGCGGGTGATATCGGGGCGGTCGTGGGGCTAAAGTTCACAGGTACCGGTGATACCCTTTGCGATACCCGCCGTCCCATCGTTCTGGAATCCATTTATTTTCCCGAACCCGTCATTTCTGTTGCGGTCGAGGCGAAATCCTCCGCTGATCAAGACAAAATGATGGTGGGTTTGCAGAAACTCGTCAAAGAAGATCCGTCGGCCCGCCTTCGTCAAGATCCGGAGACAGGTCAAACCCTCCTTTCAGGCATGGGAGAGCTTCACCTCGATATTCTCGTGGATCGACTTTTTCGCGAACACAAAGTTCAAGCGAATGTGGGTAAGCCCCAAGTTTCCTATCGGGAGGCCGTCCAGGGGAAATTCGAAGCCCAGCATTTTTACGAACGTCAAATCGCCGGAGAGGAGCATTACGCAGCGGTCACTGTGCGTGTTCAAGGGCTCCCCCGGGGAAGCGGTACCCAGGTTGAGAATCTGCTGCCGAAGCAGCCTTCCCTCCCGGTCGCCCTGGTGAAAGCGATGGAGTCTGGAGTCAGGGAAGCGTCAGAAGTGGGACCGCTGGCCAGTTATCCCATGATAGACCTTAAAATCAGCCTGGTTGCCGCTCAGATGAAGGACGAAAAATCAGCGTCCGAGATGGCGTTCAAGGCCGCCGCGGCCTTGGCTTTTCGTGATGCTTTGAAGGGTCTGCAGACTCATCTCCTGGAGCCGATTTTTAAGGTCGAAATCACCGCTCCCGATGCTTTTGTTGGGGGAATCGTTGGGGATATCAATTCACGGCGGGGAAAAATTGAATCGATCAATGTCAAATCCGCGGGGTTTCAACTGATCTTGGGGGAAGTGCCGTTGGAAGGGTTGTTTGGTTACGCGACTGACCTTCGCAGCTTAAGCCAGGGACGAGCTAGTTTTTCAATGGAATTCCTTGCCTACCGTGAAGTGGGCCAACGAAAGCTTGATGAGATTCTAGGCCGCCTTGGACGCTGAAAATACTTTGACTCGTCCCGGATTCCAATGCATAGTCGTCGCCTCGTGACTTATTTCGTGGCTGTCAGCTTAACTCCAACAGGAGTTTCATTATGGGCTTGCAAAGCCGAAAGTTGAAACGCGCGAAATGGAATATGGAATTGATGTCTGTTCTGATTCGAACTTGATTTTGAAGCTTCTTGGTGAAGCCAAGGAGCGTGGGCGGCGAAGCCGCCACGGGTGTTCAGTCGAGCGGAAACGTAGGTGGTGAAAGAATGAATATGCAAAGTCAAAAGATCCGAATTCGATTGAAGGCCTTTGACCATAAGCTTCTCGACCAATCGACGAAGGAAATTGTCGACACCGCTCGAAGAACCGGAGCTCGGGTTGCGGGACCTATTCCCCTTCCCACTCGGATCAATCGTTACACGGTTCTTCGATCGCCACATGTTGACAAGAAGTCGCGGGAGCAATTTGAAGTGCGCACCCACAAACGGATGCTTGATATTTTGGAGCCAACCCAGCAAACCATCGACCAGCTGATGAAGCTTGACTTGTCTGCTGGCGTGGACGTTGAGATCAAACTCTCAGCTATTTAGTGACGCGGCAATTAAGGAGAGACCAGTGAGTGAAGTGACTCATGATGCTACAGTTAAGTTGACCGGCCTTTTTGCCTTCAAAGAAGGAATGACCACTTATTACAACGAAGCTGGCGAGGCCGTGCCAGTGACCGTGCTTCGATTCGAGCCCTGGGTTGTTACTCAACTCAAGACTCGCGAGAAGGAGGGTTATGAAGCGGTGCAGGTGGCCTGCCGGGCAAAATCCGCGAAAAACTCCAACTCCGCTGAAAAGAGTCGGCTGAAGGCGGCGGGTTTTGAGAATGGGGCCTATTTCATAAAGGAGATTCGGCAAGAAATTCCGCAGGGGATTTCGGTGGGCCAAAAAGTTTCCCTGGAGTCCTTGGCGGCTGGTGAAAAGGTAAAGATCACTGGAACCTCAAAAGGGCACGGGTTTACTGGCTCGCAAAAGCGGTTCAATTTCGCCGGTGGGCCGGCGGCCCATGGTTCGAAATTTCATCGTCGTCCCGGGTCCAGCGGCAACCGAACATGGCCGGGTCGGGTGATGCCGGGGAAGAAATTTCCTGGCCACTATGGAGACGAAACAGTTTCCGTGAAGAACGTGCAGGTTATCAAAGTTTTGCTGGACGACGGGGTTGTTCTCGTCAAAGGACCTGTGCCCGGAGCCAGAAATTCCTTGCTCCGCCTGATGAGGGAGTCCAAATGAGTAATGCCGCAGTTTACAATTGGAAAAAAGAAAAAGTCGGAAGTGTGGAGTTGGATCCGTCAGTTTTTGCCGTTCAGCCAAGGAATGATATTCTCCATGAAGTGGTGCGCTGGCAATTGGCTTGCCGAAGGCAGGGCACCCATATGGTCAAGACACGTGGATTGGTGAGTGGTGGTGGCAAAAAGCCATTCAAGCAGAAAGGCACGGGAAATGCCCGACAAGGTTCGAGTCGTTCACCGTTGATGCCGGGCGGTGGGAAGCTCTTTGGTCCGGTTCCTCGTGACTATTCCTACGCTCTCCCCAAACGAATTCGCCGATTGGGTTTGCGGATGGCGCTATCCCATCTGAATCTCGCCGGGAAACTCTTTGTGGTTGAGAATATGGAGAGTGAAGGCAAAACCAAGGAGTTGGCTCAACGACTCAAGTCATTCGGTCTCGGGAGTTCAGTTTTGGTCGATTCGAAGCCTAACGCTATGGTTGAGAGGGCTTCTCGAAATTTAAAAAAGCACAAGTTTCTCGAAAGCGCGGGTCTAAACGTGTTTGACCTTTTGAAGTATGACGCTGTTATTTTGACTAAGGATTCGGTGGGACAAATTGCCCATCGCTTGCAGGGTTGAGGACGCCAATGGAATTGAATATTCTAAAAAAGCCTCTTATTTCAGAAAAGAATGCCGTTCTCAATGCGGCCGGCGTGTATGTTTTCGAAGTTGAACGTGAAGCCACTAAACCCGATATCAAGGGCGCGGTGGAAAAATTTTTTGGAGTTAGAGTGCAATCTGTTCGGACCGTGAACTGCCGGGGACGTGCCAAGGCCAATAAATACGGTCGTGGCAGAACCCCACACTGGAAAAAAGCGATGGTCAAATTGGCCGCGGGTGAAAAGATCGCCCTCTTTGAGGGGGCGTAAAATGGGTGTCAAAATATTTGGGGCCCGATCCCACGGCAGCCGTTCGATGACCGGGTTTGATTTTAAAGAAATCACCAAGAGAAAGCCTGAGAAGGCTCTCACGACTTCTTTGCGTAAGAAGGCGGCTCGCAATAATTATGGCATGATCACCATTCGCCATATTGGCGGTGGCCATAAGCGCCGGTATCGTTTAATTGATTTTATTCGGAATAAGGTAGAGGTCCCAGCCAGGGTTTTATCTATTGAATACGATCCGAACCGTACGGCGCGAATTGCTCTTCTGAGCTATCAAGATGGTACGAAGGCCTATATTCTTGCTCCCGTGGGATTAAATGTGGGCGATATCGTGGTTTCATCTGAAAAGGCGGATATCAAACCTGGGAACGCGCTTCCGTTGTCGGCCATTCCTGTGGGCACCACAATCCACAATATCGAGCTTCGACCTGGGAAAGGTGCTCAAGCAGCCCGGGGAGCTGGGGCTGGCGCCATTTTAGTTGCTCGCGATAAACTTTACTGTCAGGTCCGGATGCCTTCTGGGGAGGTTAAAAAGATCCTCTCTTCCTGTCGCGCATCGATTGGCCAGGTGGGAAATCTGGATAACGAAAATATTAGTTTGGGCAAGGCAGGGCGCTCTCGCTGGCGAGGCATACGGCCTGGCGTTCGAGGGATGGCGATGAATCCCATCGACCACCCATTGGGCGGTGGAGAAGGTGTCGGCAAAGGGCATCACCCGGTCACACCTTGGGGTAAGCCCTGCAAGGGCTACAAGACTCGGCATAATAAGCGGACGGATTCTACAATCATCAAGCGAAGGAAGTAGGAGTAAGCGTGGCACGTTCAATTAAAAAAGGACCTTTTATTGATCTTCATCTACTCAAAAAGGTTGAACACGCACATCAAAAAAACGACAAGAAGGTCATTAAGACCTGGTCTCGCCGTTCAACCGTGCTCCCTGAGATGGTGGGGCTGACTTTTGCTGTTCATAACGGTCGAAAGTTTGTTCCTGTTTACGTCACTGAAAATATGATCGGCCACAAGCTGGGTGAGTTTGCGCCGACACGTACCTTTTCTGGCCACGCTGAAAAGAAAGCGGCGGCTGCGGCGGGACCCGTGGCGGTCAAGAAGTAGACACCCGTGGCGGCTTCGCCGCCCACGCTCAGACAGAGGATGGAAGTGAGAGATAAATGGA
>PSRN01000140.1 GCA_003176075.1 Bdellovibrio sp. | reverse complement strand
AGTGACAGCGGATATTCGGTTGCATTGTCCATAGCGCAGGTACTTGTTTTTAGAATACAATTCGCCAGCGCTGGATTCACCGCCTGCTGTCCAGTGAACGACGTATCTAAGCCTGCTCGATAAACTCCTGGCATCATGATGGCCCGGTCAATCTGGGAAATGATGGAATCTTTGCCGGCCAAAATTCGCGCGTTGTCCATGACGGTCCCCGCCAACAACACGCGCGCAAAATGGCCGGATTGGGTGATCAAGACAAGAAGCAGAGAGACCAGCACTAATACAAAAGCGGCAATTCCCTCCTGTCCGTGAAACGAGAAGCCAGGTCTTCCCTCTGATGAAATTGAACTTCCTGATTTCATCATCATCATTGTTTCTCCTTTAAATCCCTCATTCACCCACTTCTTATCGGCACTTTTTCTCAAATTTTTAAAGAAATTTTGAATTTCCCTGAACTTCTCAAAGTGAGGCAGGATTTGGGATTTCGTGCCTCAAGCTGATCGGCTGCTTCTTGTGGGATCACATCGAACGGCCGATGTCATGCCAGTCCGTCAATACCCACTAGTGTGTGCCTTGTCTGAACCGTTCGATAAGTTCGCAAACGTGAAAGAATTGTAACTCAACCCGCACATTTCCTTCATTTGCCGAGTCCGTGCGGCATCATTATCGTCGACCCCTGCGAGCCGCCGGACCCCTCTTTGGACACCGCAAGAGTCGTCACCCCCATCGACAGTGAGAAGCATCTCGACAGTTGGCGAGGTTCTGGCCGAATTAACCGCCAACCGGCGGGGCACGAAGGTTGCTTTTTGAAGTCAATCAGCCAGGGAGGAAGCCGTGAATCTGAACATTAGTTCGCTGTTCTCGTTTTTGGTTTCGACAATCTTTTTTATCACCTGTGTTGTTTTCGCGAAAACAGTGTTTGAAACCCGTTCGAAATTCAATTTTGCCGCCAGCCAGGCCTCGGACCTTCCCTCCGTGCGGTCCGCCGGCGAGGATCTCCTCCCCATTCGGCGGCGGTTGATTGAACAAAATCCAACAAATTGGCTCGAGAGAACCGACCAGGCACGCGCTCCAGCAAGCGATGAGTCGGACCTATCTCCGGCTGATGAAAAGCGAACCGAGTAGCCGATCTCCTGAAAACATTTCAGTTGTCAATCGTCGACTTGCAACGACAAGAGCCCCCTAACATCGTGCATTGACTCCCTTTTTTTGCAGGTCTAGACTTTCTTCATGGGACTTCTCGAAAAGGTATCTGACTATTTCTCCAATGATATCGCGATCGATTTGGGCACAGCGAACACTCTGGTGTTTGCCCGAGGTCAGGGCATCATTGTCAATGAACCCTCAGTTGTCGCCGTTCAGCGAAACTATCGCGGCAATCAAAACCGCGTGCTCGCGGTGGGCAAGGAAGCCAAAGATATGCTGGGACGCACGCCAGGAAGCATCGTGGCCGTGCGACCCATCAAAGACGGAGTCATCGCCGACTTCGAAGTCACGCAATCGATGCTGAAATACTTTATTGAAAAAGCGATGGGGAACAAGCGCTCCCTGATTCGTCCACGGATCATCATTTGCGTCCCCTATGATATCACGCAAGTGGAGAAACGGGCGGTGAAGGAATCCGCTCAGTCGGCGGGCGCGCGCGAAGTCTATCTGATTGAAGAGCCGATGGCCGCCGCCATCGGAGCGGGTCTTCCCATCACCGAACCCAGCGGCAATATGGTCGTGGACATGGGGGGCGGTACGACGGGCGTGGCTGTGATTTCTTTGGGCGGAATCGTTTATTGCAAATCCATCAAGGTGGCGGGAGACAAATTTGACGAAGCCATCACCTCCTACGTGCGCCGCCAATTCAACTTGCTGATTGGCGAACGCACGGCGGAGAATATTAAAATCCAAATTGGCAACGCCTATCCCTTTGAAGAAGAAAGGGTTATGGAAATCAAGGGCCGTGACCTGGTCGCCGGCGCGCCGAAGACCATCGAAATCACCTCGTCGCAAGTCAACGACGCCCTGATGGATCCGCTGTCAGAGGTGGTCGACGCCGTCCGCACCGCCCTTGAAAAGACTCCGCCTGAACTCGCTTCGGACATCGTCGACAATGGCATTGTCCTCACGGGCGGCGGGGCCATGCTGGCGAACCTTGACGTGCTTCTGCGCGAACGGACCGGCTTGCCGGTCTCCATCGCCGAGGATCCCTTGACCTGCGTGGTGCTGGGCTCGGGCCGAGTCCTTGAGGAGTTGGATTTGCTGCGCCAACTGACCATCGAGTGAGATGAACGACAACCAAGTCCAATCCATTATTTTGTTCTTTCGCCTGGCTTTTATGAATTCCACTTTGGCGCAAAAGGCCTCCCAAGAAACCCACCGAGCCATTGAAAACCAGCTCAAGAAGAAGATGCAGCAATCTTTTGAGGTTTTGTTCGTGCGCCAGACCGCCAACACCTTTCACCGCCTTCGCATGAACTTGTACAAAACGAAAAGGCGGGCGGACACTCATCTACTCGAGGTTCCCGCGATGAATTTGGGTCCTTGGCGGGATTTTCTGCGGCAAACGCCTGACGAAGAAATTCTCGCGCTCCTGTGGGTTCACATTCTCCAACTCCCAATCCTGGCCGTGGCCCAAGGCTTGAGCGTGACCGAGGGAACCGTGCGGCACCGGCTCAGCCGCGCGGTTCGCATCCTCTCTGGGAAGCTCGAGCCTTTGGAGGCTCAAACCGTGCGGGCGGTACGACCGTGGAAATGACTCCTTATTCAGAAACCGGCCTCCGCGAGTTGAGTCGGTTTCACGCCGAAGAGATGGTCTACGATTTCTGCGTCGACAATTTGGACCCCATCCGCCATCAAATCGTCTGGCGAGCCATTCAGGCCGATGAAAACCTTGTCGAAGAGGTCCAGCGCATCAGAAAGGCGCTGGAATATTGCGGGGAATTGAGTCATTGGCCGGTGTCGCTGAAAGAAGGCGCGGCCGTTCAAAGCTCTTCACGGTCATGGGTTGAGTCTTTTATTGAACGGACCCGATTCCAGCAATGGCCAGCGGGGCTGCGCTTGGGCCTTGAATCCCTGTTCGTCGTATCCGCCATTTTCGGGGTCGCTCTCTTACTGCCGTGGAATGCCGTTCTGGATCAGATGCGCTCGGAGAAGGGCTCATTAACTCTGACTGAGATGAGACGGAATATCCATTCAGGAATGGCGAACTCCGAATTTGAACCCAATGTCAATGTGGTGTACGAAGACGAGGGAATTCCAGCTTCGGTCATCGAGGAAATTTCCAAGCCGGAGGCTGAGAAAATGGGCCTGGTGCCACAGATTTCACCGCCGGCTCCGCCCGCTCCCCTGCGCCCCGAAGTCGCCCAGGCAAACCTAAACCCCACGCCCGCGCGCGATCTATCGTCGATCAAGGAACCCCCGCCAAGCGGTCAGAGCGCTGAAGGAACCTGGGCAGTCGCCTTGAAAGCGCCACCCCAGGGTCCAAAAAAGGGAAAGGAAAAATCAAGCGATACGACGAAGGAGACCGCCGGCACCCTGCCGGGTGTTCTTTATCGCGGGACCTTGGTTGTGACAAATGTCGAGGCGACAACTCCCAAGTTGGTCAGTTTCATTTCTGATCTCGGCGGACGAAAGGCGGGAAAAGTCCCCATTGGCTGGCAAAAGGACTCCGGGTCATATTTTCATTTCACCATTCCCGAGGCAAAATATGACGAGCTGGAGAAGTTCTTTCGGGATTACGGTAAACTGGAACTCAATAAAGAGACCCACACGCGAGTGATGCCCAAGGGAGTGATCCGGCTGATTATAGAAGTGAACGAAAAGAAATCGGCTGGATAACCGTGATTCCCCACGCTGACGTTACACCACCACAGTCCGAGGCGGCTCCGTCGGCGCCTCCCCAGTTCCGTCGATCCTTGCGTTCGATCCTCGTCATTTGGTTTCTCCTGTTCTCGATCGTTCCCGTGGCCGGGGTCTCGCTTTATTCCGTCTACAAATACGAACAGGCCATCGACAACGAACTCACGCAGCGATTGATCTCGAACGGCCGGGAGATCAGCGCCATCCTGGCTGACCAAAAAGCGATTCTGCAGCAACGGCGCGAGCACTACGTCACTGACCCTTCGTTTCTGTACTATCTCTCGATCGACGACGAGCCCAACTTGCGAAAAGTCGTGAACGAATGGATGAAGACGGAGATCGCGACTGGAATCACGCTGTTCGGGCGCACGGGTCAGTTGCTTCTTTCCGTCCGTCGCAACGAAAAGGGCGAACTCAAGGAATACGCTCCCGGCAGGGACCGCGCTTTGATTCTCGCGCAAGAGACGCTCGGCAAGCTCACCTACGTCAACAGCTACCCTCTTGTGGAACACACCAAAAACGGAACCGCCTCGCTGGCCCTTCTTTCAAAAGTGGCCAATGCAAACGGCCGACACATCGGTTACCTGGAGCAGGTCATTGATCTCGACGATCCCTTTCTCGCCAAAATGAAGGAGAAACTGAAAGTGGAGCTGATCGTTCTGCGGGTCAACGGGCAGGTCTCCTCGGGCACCCTGCCGGAATTCGCTCTCTACAAGAAATCAACCTTTGAACCTTACACGCGCTCCCTTGTTTCAACTTATTTTGATCTCGCTGTCCGGGGAGAACCCCACGGATTCCTGGTGTATCCGGTTTCTTGGGGAAATTCCGACTTTTTCATCGCCTTGGGAGCCTCGAAAAAGGAAGCCCGCGCCATCCTAAAAAACGTCAACCTCGCCTTTTATGCCATCGTGTTCGCGACCCTCGGCCTGGTCGTCGTGGCCATCTGGCTCACCTCCAACGCCGTCGTCAAGCCACTGTGGGAACTGGTCACCGCCACGCAGAATCTTCAGGACAGCGACCAACCCGTCGAGATTCCGGTGACTTCAGAGACCGAAATTGGTTTGCTCACCGTGTCCTTCAATCAAATGAGCCGCAATATCGTCAATGCGCGGGCAGAGTTGAAGAATAAGATCCAGGAACTGGAACGCGCCAACCAGGAGATCAAGGAGGCCCAATCCCGCCTCATCCACAACTCAAAAATGGTGAGCCTTGGCCAATTGGTCGCCGGCGTGGCCCATGAGCTCAACAACCCCATAGGTTTTATTTATTCCAACATGGGACACCTGCAAGACTACTCCGACCGCCTCCTCAGA
>PSRN01000047.1 GCA_003176075.1 Bdellovibrio sp. | reverse complement strand
GATCTCCTCGTAAAATTCGCGACCATGGGTTTTTGCCGTTCGTCGGCCCCCGCGGCGTCCCGCTTCCACCGTGGACATGCCACCTCCACGTGAAGATGCGGTCCGTGCGGACGGGCGACGAATTGACTCCTTCTTCTGGGCTTTTCCGAACACTCGATGTGCCATAATGCCTCCTTTGATTTCTTTTCGTGAAACTGACAGCAATGCAGACAAGCATGAACAAGTCGCTGCAATCGATGTGCCCTGCCGCCCACGCTCGCAGCGAAAAGAGCAGGCAATAAGGGTGGTCCGCTTGCCTCTAAGCCTCTCCGATGCTCTAATTCGGGCATGAAAAATCAAGGTTGGTTTGTCCATAAATTTGGTGGCACCAGTGTGGGAAGCGTTGAAGGTTATCAACGCGTTGCAAATATTGTTCAAGCCGAGCCAGGCGAAAGAAAAGCCATTGTGGTTTCGGCCATGTCAGGGGTGACCAACAAGCTGATCGAGTTGATCGAACTGGCCAAGGCGAGGGACGAACGGGCTCAAACGGGTTTGGATGAATTGGCGCAAAAGCATCTGATGACGTTGTCAAGTTTGCTCGGCGGAGCCGCAAGTTACAGCGGAGCCGCAAGTTACAGCGGGGCCCCCCATCACGGGGGTGAGGCTCCCAATGAGTTTCGCACGCAGTTGATGAAAGACATCCAGGATATCCGAGACGTTCTTCGCGGGATCCAGGTGACGCAGACATCGTCGGATTCTATTTTGGAAATCGTGAGCGGCTATGGCGAGGTTTGGTCGGCGCAGATCCTTTGGACTTATCTCAAATCCCTGGGTTGCGCGACGGCCTGGCTCGATGCCCGCCAAGCTTTGACCATTGTGAAATCCGATGGCGGACCCTCGGTCGATTGGGCCCATTCACAAAATCGGCTGGATCAATGGCTCGAGCGGCATCCTTCGTTTCCTTATCTGGTCATCACCGGGTACATCGGCTCGACCCGTGAGGGCGTCGCCACCACGTTGGGGAGGAATGGCAGCGACTTTTCAGCGTCGATCTTTGGAAAACTCCTCAAAGCCCCGCTCGTAACTATTTGGACCGACGTGGATGGCGTGATGAGCGCCGATCCCCGGCGCGTTCCGGAAGCCTTCGTGCTGCCGGTGATGTCCTATTACGAGGCCACCGAACTTGCTTTTTTCGGCGCGAAGGTGCTGCATCCGAAGACGATTTTTCCAGCGATTGAAGGAAAGATTCCAGTCGCCATTCGCAACACTTTTAACTCCACCCACCCCGGCACGGTAATTTGCGCGCCCGAAAAAGTGGCGGCGAGCAACCAAGCCGGTGTCTTCGGGAGCTCCGCCGCCCGAGGCGGCTCCGTCGGCACCTCCACAAAGGAGGGGGGACCGCCGCCGGTGAAAGGGCTGGCGACCATTGAAGATGTGGCTCTATTGAACCTCGAAGGAACAGGGATGCTGGGGGTGCCGGGAGTCGCCGGCCGGCTTTTTGGCGCTCTCAAAGAGGTGGGGGTTTCGGTGATTATGATCTCCCAGGCCAGTTCGGAACAGTCGATTTGTTTTGCCATTCCGGGCGCGCAAGGGGAACTCGCCAAGACGACGGTGGAGAAGGTCTTTTTCGCCGAATTCCATCATCACCAAATGGAGAAAGTGGAACTCCTTTACCCCTGCACCGTGGTCGCGGCGGTGGGGGATGGAATGATCGCTCACCGGGGGGTGGCGGCCAGGTTTTTCACCAGTCTGGCGAACGCCGGTGTCAACATTCGCGCCATCGCCCAAGGTTCGTCAGAGCGAAACATTTCTCTGGTGATTGATCAAAAAGATTCAAGCAAGGCGCTGCGGGCGGCCCACGCCGGCTTTTATCTCTCCAGTCAAACGCTCAGCCTGGGTCTGATTGGCACGGGTCTTATCGGATCCGAGCTGTTGCGCCAGCTGGAAGCACAATCGCGGCGATTGAAGAAAGAGCTTCATGTGGACATTCGCCTGCGAGCGATAGCCAACTCGCAAAAAATGGGTTTCAGCGACCAGGGAATTCCGCTGGCTGAGTGGAAAGCGGCCCTGCGGGAGCCCGTGCATCTCGACCAGTTCGCTGATTTTGTGCGGACCGATTACTTGCCCAACTCCGTGATCATCGATTGCACGGCGGATGAAAGGGTCGCGAGCCGGTACAAAGATTGGCTGGCGCGCGGGATCCATGTGGTGACGCCGAACAAGAAAGCCAACTCCGGCAGTTATTCCGCTTACCGGGAGTTGAGAGATCTCAGCCGCAGTGAGCGCTGTCATTACCTCTATGAGACGACCGTGGGGGCGGCCTTGCCGATCATCTCCACGCTGCGTGATCTGGTGCAAACCGGCGACCGGGTTTTGAAAATTGAAGGGATTCTATCCGGCACACTTTCTTATCTCTTTAACTCTCTTCAACCGGGTCGAATCTTCAGTGAAATTGTGAAGGAGGCGAAACGTCGGGGCTTCACTGAACCAGATCCGCGCGATGATTTGAGCGGTCGGGATTTTGCCCGCAAGCTCGTGATCCTCGCCCGCGAATTGGGCTTGCCGCTGGAGCTGTCAGAGGTCACGGTGGAGAGCCTGGTTCCGGCTGAGCTGCAGAAAGCCAGTCCCACGGAATATCTCGATCGCTTGTCCGACCATGACGGCGCGGTAACGAAAAGGCTGGAATCAGCCCAGGCCCGCGGCCAGATTTTGCGATACGCCGGCGTTATTGATGTCGCTTCGCGAACGGCGCGCGTGGGCTTGCAAGAGTTTCCCAAGGAGCACGCCTTTGGACGTCTTGGCCGTACGGACAATATCCTTGCGATCACGAGCGAGCGTTATCGCATCGACCCGTTGATTGTCCAGGGACCGGGGGCTGGCCCCGAAGTCACCGCCGGCGGGGTTTTCGCTGATCTTTTGCGATTGGCTTCCTATTTGGGGGCCGCGATATGACCGCGAAAAACACCCGTGGCGGCTTCGCCGCCCACGTGACGCCGCCGCCAATTGAAGCCGTGGCCTTTGCTCCTGCCAGTGTTGGCAATGTGGGCGTTGGCTTTGACATTCTTGGATTTGCCCTCGAAGGTTTTGGCGATCGCGTGCGCGCCCGGCGGGTCACCGGAGAATCCGCGACAGGGTCCGCGACAGAGTCTGCTCGAGAGTCCGCGAGCGTGCGGGTGGCTTCGATCTCGGGTCTCAGCACGAGAATTTCACTCGAACCTGAACGCAACACCGCGGGCCGTGCGGCGCTGGAGGTTCTTCGCCTGGCTCGGGCCGAAATCGCGCTTGAACTGGAGATTGAAAAGGGGATTCCGCTCGGTTCAGGTCTTGGCGGGTCGGCCGCTTCGGCGGTGGCTGGTGCTTTGGCGGCAAACGCTTTGCTGAAAAAGTCTCTCAATCCACAAGAGCTCCTGGCGGCCTCCCTGGCCGGCGAGGCGGTTGCCAGCGGCGCAACTCACGCCGACAACGTGGCGCCGTCTTTATTTGGAGGACTCCAGCTGATCTATTCGCTTCATCCGCTCGCGATCACGCGCGTTCCGGTCCCCGCCGCTGTTCACTGCGTGGTGGTTCACCCCGGCTTTGAGCTGGAAACGAGAATGGCGCGGGCGGTGTTGAATGGGCAGGTTCCGCTTGAAAAATTTGTTCGTCAGACGGCTTCCGTTGCTGGTTTTATCAAGGCTTGCATGAGCGGCGATCTTGAACTCTTGAGTGAAACCTTGCGCGACGACGTCATTGAGCCTCAACGCGCTCATTTGATTCCCGGATTTGAGGAAGCCAAGATCGCGGCCTTAAAGGCGGGCGCCCTCGGTTTTTCAATTTCAGGGGCCGGCCCCAGTGTTTTTGCCTGGGCCCCGTCTGAGGCCTCATCCCGTCGTATCGGCCAGGTGGTGAAGAAAGTTTTTTTGCAAAGGGGCCTTGAACCGACCGTGTTTGTAAGCTCGGTGGCCGCCAAGGGCGCGCGGATCGTCGCCCAAAAGCGGGCCGCGCGAATCGTCGCGCAAAAGCGAGCCTCACAGCGAGTCCTAAAGCGAGCCTCGCAGAGAGCCTCGCGATGAAATTCATCAGCACGCGGAGCGGGAACGCCGGATCTGAATTCAGTCTCAGCGAAGCCCTGGAGCTGGGTCTTGCTCCCGATGGGGGCCTATTTGTCCCGCAAGCCCTCCCGCGCCTTGCAACACAACAGCTTGAGATCGACGCCGGTTTTTCCCGGGTCGCCGCCCGTGTGCTCGCACCTTTTTTTGCGAACGATTCCCTTGTGTCTCACCTTCCGGCGATCTGTGAAGAAGCTTTCGATTTTCCAGTTTTGCTCAAACGGTTTGATGATCACGCTTCCATTCTTGAACTTTTTCATGGGCCCACTTTGGCTTTTAAGGATTTTGGCGCGCGCTTCCTGGCAGCAGTGATGGCGAGAATGCAGGGGCGGGGGGAAAAAAACATTCTTGTGGCCACTTCGGGCGACACGGGTGGGGCGGTGGCGGCCGCGTTTCATGCCGCCCACGCTGGCCGTCGCGGCTTTCGCGTCTCAGTGCTGTTTCCACTGGGGAAAGTCGCGAGCCGTCAACAACACCAACTGACGGCCTGGGGAGGGAATGTCCAGGCTTTTGCGGTGAAGGGCAGCTTTGATGATTGTCAGAGAATTGTAAAAGAAGCTTTTGCCGACCGGGATTTTCCGCGACGTGAAACACTCACCTCCGCCAACAGCATCAACATCGGCCGGCTTCTTCCGCAAATGGCATACTATATCTATGCCGCGGAAAAATATTTTCGTGAGTCGGGAAAAACGGCGAACGTGATTATTCCAGCGGGAAATCTCGGCAACGCGATGGGCGCGTTTTATGCGAAGGAAATGGGGGCTCCGATCGGCAAGATTGGACTTGCGACCAACGCCAATCGACCCATTCCAGATTTCTTTCAATCGGGGCGTTGGCAACCTCAACCGTCGATTCCCACTCTGGCCAATGCCATGGATGTTGGCAATCCCAGCAACATCGAAAGATTGTTTCATCTCTATTCGGCGAAAGACGCGGCAAACGATGTGGCAAACAACGCCGCCGCCCACGCAGGAGGCACCGACTTGGCCGGCGCCGCCCACGCCATTCTGCGAAGATTTTCTTTTTCTCGGTCCGTCGCTGATGAGGAGATCCGCAAGGAGATCCGCAGGGCCTTTGAGCACGAAAAGGTCATCCTCTGTCCCCATACGGCGACCGCTTCTTATCTTTACCGTCATTTGCCCAATGATCTCCGTCCCCTCGGTTGGATTTTGGTGGCCACAGCCCATCCCGCCAAGTTTGAAACGATTGTGGAACCACTTATTGGTCAAGCCGTTGACGTGCCTCGAGCGTTGACCGAAATCCTACAACGCCAGGAGAGTTTTAAGATCATTGAACCTGACTTGGCGTCTTTCCGTTCGGCTTTTGAACGCTCATTGGAGGTTTTGCAGTGAATTCTAACGTGATGAAGTCAGTGAGTGTCTTTTGTGGATCGAACGTCGGCAACGACCCTGTCTTTGCCCAAAGCGCTCGGGCGCTGGGGCGTACTCTTGCCGAAGAGGGGATCACCCTCGTTTACGGTGGAGCCCGGGTTGGACTTATGGGTGAAATTGCCGATTCCGCGCTCCAAAGTCAGGGCCGCGTCATCGGCGTTATCCCACAATTTCTTCAGGACAAGGAAATTGCGCACAGCGGACTTTCGGAGCTCATCATTTGTTCCTCGATGCATGAGCGCAAACTCAAAATGTTCGAGTTGTCCCAAGGTTTTATCGCTCTACCCGGCGGATTCGGAACGCTCGACGAGGTGTTTGAAATCAACACATGGCAACACCTGGGTCTGCACAAATTTCCCGTTGGCTTCTTGAACGTCGGCGGATTTTACGATCCTCTGCTGCGGCAGATTGAGCAGATGGTTCGTTCGGGTTTTCTCAAACCGGAGCTTCAGCAAACGGCTATTATGGGAGACAACATTCCGGATTTGCTGTCTCGGATGAAGTCCTACAAAGCACCCGACGTCAAAAAGTGGATCCGTGCAGAGTCAACATAGTTGGATCACCAAGGAGGAAGCCTATCAACTATTTATCTGTGATCTTCTTTGCCGTCACTGCAATTGTTAATTCCCAGGCCGATGCCGTCGCCCCTGCGCGAAAGGTGGAACTGGTGCAAGACTACCGACCCAAGGTTCAAGCGGGGACACTGGATTTATTCATTCCCTTGCCCTTTGAAAACGCTAATTATCAAAAATTGCTGAGTGAAAAATACGAATCGAATGCCACCTGGGTAAAGGAAGAAGTTGTTCCATTGAATAAGTCCGGGGATTCCGTGCGTCTATTCCATGCCCACTGGGTTCAAATCGACAAACCCTCTCTTCGACTGTGGCAAGTCATTTCAATTTCGGATCGTGATTCCGGAGTGCCGGCAAAATCCGCCGATCCGTCTTTCTTGCGGACCACGGAGCATATTCAGACGGATGGAGAGGTGAAAGAAACCGCCGAAAAGATCACGAAGGGTCTTTCAGATCCGGATGAAAAAGCGAAGGCCATTTATGATTGGCTCGTTGACAATAGCCTTCCTGATTTGCGTTCCAGCACCTGTGGGGAGGTTGACTTGAAGACCATGTTGCCGACGGATTCCAAGGCTACGGCGACTCGTTCGAGCGAAAAATGCGCGGATCCCAATGCCCTTTTTGTCGGCTTGGCAAGAGCGGCAGGAATTCCGGCTCGCGAGGTTTGGGGCCTTCGAATTACACCCTCCACTCGCCCGAAATCTTTGAAAAAGGCCGAAGACGCGGCGAAGGCGCAACACGGTCGAGCGGAGTACTACTCGAAAATCAAAAAGGCCTGGTTCCCGGTGGATCCCGTGGATGTTCGAGCGATCATCCGTGATGAGGAATTGAGCCCCCAAGACGCTCGCCTCAAAGAGTTGCGCCCCCGCTTTTTTGGCGCATGGGAAGGCAATTGGGTCGCCTACAACTATGGGAGGGATTTTCAATTAGCCACTGGAAAGAAGGTCAATTATCTGATGTCCCCGCTTCTCTTCAGCGGAGAATTTCCTCCCACTTCAATGGACTCAGCCGAATCGGGATATTCTTTCAGTGCGAAGGTGTTGCCGGAACGTTATTGAGGACTGCACCAGCCTCGGGAATCATTTCTCCTGCAGTCCGCGCCGAATATACCGGACGATTAAGCTTTGATATTTTTGACCGTTTAGTCTTGCTTTGCTTTTTACCGCACGTAAGACATTGGCAGGGACTCGCAGACTAATGGCGATCGTGGGTTCATCGATTTGCCCGGATAAGGTACGAAGATCATCAAGGAAACGGACCGCCTCTTCGGGTAAAAAAGACTTTTCCTCTCCTTTTACTTTCTTAGCTTTCTGATGCTTCATTATTTTCCCTTCTTACGCGCGCCTCGTGCGTGCAGGGCCTTAGTCGCGGTCAACCTCTTCAGATTCTCGGCGTCGACCAAGTCTTGCGGTCTGGCGGCGACCATTTTCATTTTCAAGAGATCGTCGGCCGCAAGCACCGAGATCTTGCGTCCGGCCACACTGATTTTTTCGACTTTAACCTCTGCAAAATCGCGAAAAATGAGAATATCAACCTGGCGTGTAGGATCGTTGTAATCCACGAAGGACCATGCCAGAAGATTCCTTTTCTTGACGTATTCTTCTCGCATGGTGAAAACATCAATGGCGCGAATAGGCAACCGAGACTGCAGCCCAATGGTTTTCAGCGCCTTTTCAGCGGATTCAAGGCCTTCTTTGGACAGGGAAATAATCAAATCAACGTCCATCGTGGCTCGCACGATTCCATGCAGGGCAAGCGCGTAACCGCCAGCAATGGCGTATTTGACGTGGGCCTTTTCCAAAGAATCCGTCACCTCATACAAGAGCATGGTTCAGTATATACTAGTATATACAGTACCTATAAACGGTTTTCTTGCAGGCTGCGCTAAAACAAGGCTGACATCGGTGCCTTCGGCACCTCCGCCGTGCCACGAGTATGTCGGGGCTGGCCCAAAGACTGAATTTTGCGAAGCCTGATCTTCAGACCGGGTTTTCCTTCCTCGAAATCACTACAATGAAAGGAGCGAAATTTTGATGAATTCGAGGAACAGGATCCGTGGAAAAGTCAGGACCCGTGACAGGATGCAGATACTTTAGCGGATACCGGCCCTGCGGCCATTCGGAAATTTGCTCGCCCGACTGCCCCTCAAAAGATGAAATCCAGACGTCCATTCTAATCATTCATTTGGGGGCGCAAGGGGCCGTCGTTCGCTCGACGTCTCTTCTGGCTCCGATCAGACGGAAATTTCATCGCGCGCACATCACGTGGGTCACCGACGCGCCGATGGACCAGATGCTTGCCGGACACCCACTCATTGATCGGGTGCTTTCATCCAATCATGGGGATTTGCTTCAACTCAAAGCCCTGCATTTTGATGTCGCGTTCGTGTTGGATAAGTCACTGCGGGCGTACGGTGTGTTGAAGAACACACAAGCGGATCAGATCCATGGATTTGTGGCTTCGGAAAGAACTGGTGGAATCCTGCCGGCGACACCGGCGGCGGAGGAATTGTGGCAGCTCGGCCTTTCCAACGAGAGAAAGTTCTTTCAGAACCAAAAGCCGGAGACGCAGTTGCTGGCCGAGGCGCTTGAACTTCCTTACCAGCGTGACGAATACAACCTGCACTTGCATGAGGACGAATGGTCGGAGGTTCGCCGGCGCGCGCGTGCCTGGCGAAATGACATCGACCAGCCCATTATTGGAATCAATACCGGTTGCAGTTCATTGATGCCGGCAAAAAAATGGACGGTCGAATTCCACCGCCAAGTGATTGCGGACTTGCTCCGTCATGATTTGCGGAACATCGTTCTTTTGGGAGGTCGCGAGGACAGGCTGCGGAACCAGCGGATCGCGGCGGGGTTTCCAATTCATTGTTCCAACACCGATCTCGGAATTCGCGATGGAGCACAAAGTGTCGCGGCCTGTGATATCGTCATCACTGGAGATTCCCTCGGCCTGCACCTGGCCATTGCCTGGCGAAAAGGAGTTGTGGTTTGGTTTGGTCCGACCTGCCCGCAGGAAATCGATCTCTTTGATCGCGGGGTATCTCTTCAGGCTGAAGTTTCTTGCTGTCCCTGTTGGCAGGCCAGTTGCCGGCAAGTCACCATGTGTTACGATCGAATTCCTCTCGAAAAGATACGCCAAGCGGTGTTTAAAATGGTCTCTAAACTCACCCGTGGTGGCGCTGCCGCCCACGCTCAATGAGGACAAACCGTGCGACATGATTCCGGAAAACCCATCCTGGTGATTCAAACCGCATTCCTGGGGGACGTGCTGCTGAGTGGGGCTCTCCTTAAGGAAATTCGACGTCAGCGGCCTGAATCACCCATTCACTTGGTCACGCGCCAAGGTTTTGCGTTGTTGATGAAGGCGCTGGGTTACGCCGACGAAGTTTGGGAAGTCCGTAAGGGGGATTCGAAGAGCTATGAAGAGCTGACCGCTCGACTGAGAGATTCTTCTTATGAATGGATTTTTTGTCCCCATCCGTCCTTGCGTTCAAAACTGCTGGTCAACAGCCTCAAGGCGGAGGCAAAAATCGGCTATTCCGAGGACTGGTTCTCCTGGCTTTTCTTCAGCCACAGGGTGGGGAAGGCCCTGGTGCCGGAGGCGTTGAAGCAATGGTCATTGATCACCGCGGTGGTGCCACAACTCGCCAGATCCTGGAACGATCTTCAACGTGTCAACTGGAATGCCCGTGGCGAGGCGGGTCTTTTGCCGCCGATTCGGAAAGAAATTTCCATTGATTGCCGATCGATTTTGCTGGCCCATCCTCCCCCGACGGCGGTGACCAGCGGGACGTGGGCCATCTTCCCGGGAAGCGTGTGGGCGACCAAGCAATGGTCGACGAATGGCTTTTGTGAGCTCGCCGAACGCATCGACCGACAAGGCTTTTCCGTGCTGTGGATGGGGGGAGTCGACGAAGCGGAACTCTGTCACAACCTTGCAACCAAATGCCCGGCCACGCGGTCCTTGGCTGGCCAGTGCACTCTTTTGGAAACTCTCGCCATTCTGGCTCGCTGTGAGGGCGCGGTCGCCAATGACAGCGGTGGGCAACATCTTGCGGCTGTCGCTGGCATTCCCATTCTGAGTATTTTCGGGCCCACCACTCTGGCTGCTGGCTTTCGCCCCTGGGGCCGGTGGACCGCCGTGGCCGAGCGCCCGGGACTTTTCTGCCGACCTTGTGGGCCGCATGGCGATCGTG
>PSRN01000094.1 GCA_003176075.1 Bdellovibrio sp. | reverse complement strand
CGCCACGACCAGGTAGATCAGCAGCAGACTGAACGCATCCACCAGCGAGGTCAGGATCAGCGGCGCCACCACTGATTTTTTGCCTTTGCGTTTTTTTCTCATCCACGAGACCGACTTGATATTCATGTTTATAGCTCCTCACAAAGGAGACACGCCGACTTGGCTGAATCCCTTAGCTTTCAATATTTCAAGGGTCGCGATGATTCTCTGATAGGAAGTTTCCTTGGCGGAGAGAACAATGGCCGCGTCGAGGCCGGGCACGGTTTGCTTGAGACTTTGGATGTCCTCGACGAGCCTGTCTTGCGTCGCCGGGTCCTTCGAACTCCAAGCCACCAAGTGATTCGACAGGGTGTTCTTGAGCTGGACCTCCACTTGACCGCCGCTGAGCGAGATCACCAGCAACGGCGTTCGATCCGACAAAATTCCCAAAGCTCCGGTGGCTTGCTTCAGCCCCATGGAGCCGATCACGATCCAAACGGCCGAAATCAGGAGAGCGCAGATGGTGACGGCCAGCACGGAGATGACCGGCAACAGGTTGATTTCAAAATTGAGTTCTTTTCTTTCGACGCTCGCCATATTTTCAATCCTTTCCTCACTTCAATTTTCACCAAGTCGGTGCCTTCGACAGGAGGTTCGCCGAGCGAACCTCCCTTGGCCCCTCCGCAGACCGGTCCGTTGCATTTTCAGTCACGAAGACCTGCGCGAGGATTTGGTTGGCGTATCGACGTTGAATCCAAACCAGATGTAAAGGCGCAAAGCCGCTTTGTTCAGATCCTCGATCAAATGGTTAGCCCGGTTTTGTAGAACCGCGAACATCACCAGAGCCGGCACGGCCACGATCAAACCGTAGGCGGTGGCGTTCATCGCTTCCGAGATCCCTTCAGCCATCAGACGGGCTTTTTCAGCGCCGGCGGCGGAAGCTATCGAAGAGAACGAACGGATCATGCCGACGATGGTGCCCAAAAGTCCAAGCAAAGTCGCGACGTTGGCTAACATGGAGAGCATGCCAATGTGCTTTTCAATACGGCTGGACTCCTCCATCACCAGTTCTTCCATCTTCAGCTGAATCTCTTCCTTACCGGAGCTGTGAAGAACGGCCTGGGCGCCGGTTCGCACGAGTTGGGCGACGGGGTCATTCGACCGCTCGGCCCGCGACAACACACGGTCCATTTGGCCGCGCTTGATGTCCTCTTCATAGATACGCACGCGGCTGGCCGCCCTGACTCCCCGACGGAAATAAAGCGCCGCCAAGCGCTCCGCGATCAAGGCGAAAGACACGATTTGTGCCGCCATGATCGGCCACATCCACACGCCACCTTCCATCACAAACTTGAATAACCCGGTCATAAGCTCTCCTTTGTGCCGCCGTAGGCAATTGCCCTTGGCATTTGCCGTAGGCACCGACCTATGGCATTTGCCGTGGGCAAAATAAGTCGAACGGCAGTGGAGCAAGATCAATGCCGGGAGGGATCTGGATGGAGATTGGGCCGCTTGCCTGTCGAACTGCTATTCAGGTGTATGCCGGTTGATCACCGTGACAAAATTTGGAGCGGAGGTGACGAATTTTGGGGTTCTGACTCAAAATCCCCAATTGCCAATATTAATATTGAAAAGTAAAATTGGTCAATGTTAGGCTAAGCCTATGTATAATCGAATGATTTTACCTGTCCTCCATCGCTATCTGCGATCATTTCCAGCCGTAGTCCTCACGGGTGCCCGCCAAGTTGGAAAAACGACTTTACTGAAGGCGGCCCTGGGCAAATCCCACCGTTATATTCTCTTGGAAGATCCTGATGTACGGTTACATGCGCTCAGTGACCCACGCGGTTTTCTGGAACAGAATAAGGGACCCATCATCTTTGATGAATTCCAGTACGCTCCGGGCCTCCTGAGCTATCTCCAGGGCATCATCGATGGCGACCGCAAAAAGAAGGGTCAATTCGTTTTGACGGGCTCCCAGAGTTTTGAAATGATGACACAGGTGACGCAATCATTGGCGGGAAGAGCTGGAATTCTAACTCTTTACGGACTCTGCTCAGTCGAATGCCCGCCGATGCGTGATTCGTGGAGCATTAGCGAATTAGCTCAGGCCATTTTTCGTGGATCTTATCCCGAGCTTTGGGGTGAGATAGATATCCTCCCGACCGATTGGCTTGGCAGTTATTTGAGAACTTACATTGAACGAGATCTCAGGAATTTGACCCAAATCGGCGACCTCGCGGTTTTTGAGCGCTTCGTGCGCCTGTGCGCTATCAGGACCGGCCAGCTTTTGAACGTCAGTGATTTAGGAAGGGACGCCGGAGTTTCCCATTCGACCGCCCATCGATGGCTTTCCGTCTTGGAGCAAGCCTATCTCATTCATCTTATTCAACCCTTTTATGAGAATCTGAGTTCACGAATCAAGAAATCGCCTAAACTGTACTTCCTGGATACGGGGTTGGCGGCTTTCTTGATGGGATTCAAGACTGCAGATGCCATGCTGGGAGCACCTCAATGGGGAGCGTTGTTTGAAACGTGGGTGATTTCCGAATGGATTAAAAAAAACACCGCCAAGGGGACGTTGCCTGAACATTGCTTTCTCGAGTCCAAGACGGGAGTCGGAGTCGATCTCATGGCTCGCTCCGAGCGGAAGTGGGACCTTTTCGAAATCAAGGCCAGCCAGACCATCACTGAGCACTTGCTACTGCAGGTCCAAAAGACGGCCGCCATGCTGGGTTCACGCACGGGGGATCAAACATTAGTGGCCCCAGTTAAAGAAAGGCGGGATTTCAAAGGCATACGGATCGCGCCCTGGCAGGATATTTAGAGCGTATCTGATATAATGGTGCCCTCATCGTCTTCGTGTTCGCTTCGCGTCCGCTGACAGTCCAGGCAATTGCAAGTAGGTGCAGGCGGGAATCTCTCCCAACTCAACTTGACTTATACCGTTTTCCACAACCAATTGATCGGTGACCCTGGCATATGCTTGAAAACTACAAATATGCCACCCCTTTCCTTTTTCCAAATAGTAGCCTTTTTTATTACAGCCAGCCCTGTCTGGTGGAGATTCACTGGTTACCTCATTGAACTCTTCAGAACGTCTCTGGTGGACGGATTTAATGCGCTTATGTTCTGATTTTTTAAGAGCGACAGAAAGAGATTCTCGATAACGTTGTGTCAGCTCTTCATAACAGGTTTTGGTATAGTTATATATGGCTTCTGCCACTTCTTCCGATTTCGCAGAAACCGCCGGATTCCCCACAAATGCCAGAGTCTCCTCCGCCTCTTCTTCCTCCTCGGAGTGTAAATTTGCTCTCGCTGAGCCGGCCATCAATAAAGCCATAAGAATTGCCAACTGAATTTTCATAGTCAGACCTCTCTAAAGTTGATTGTTGCGGCAAAGGACCACAACTTTTCAGCGGACGTCATTTTTGTTTTTCGGCCCGTGAATGTCGCTAAGATTCGCGTGGGAGTCAAACGCCTACTCGCTTCGTTTGTTAATACTTCAATTTGCACGATACTCGAGCAGGCCGTGGCCGAAGGTTCTCCCTCACAGAAACTCAAGGGCTCCTTCGACGCCGATTGGAAGAAGACTTTTGGCTTATTTTGAGACGCTGACAAAACTTTTTCGAAAAAGCCAAGAAGGAATCGATGTCTAAATCCCCTAAATCCCCGCAATCACAGGGAATCGAAAATCGCATGGACGGAGGTCGATTCTTTACCTCCGAATTGGTCCAGCCTCCTTAATACTTCGCGCTTTCCTGACGATAGAAGAGGATATTTCGGATGGCGAAAGGGCCCTCAGTGACTCAAAATGATGTGAAAGGTCCGCGTGTTCTGATCGTTGACGATGAACCCGCGCTCAGGGAAATTATCGAGCAGGAATTCGCCCGCAAAGGTTGGCTCACATGCATGGCCGGTGGCGGATATGAAGCTTTTGAAATCCTGCAAACCACTTCAGTTGAAGTGGTGGTCAGCGACGTCCGGATGTCCAAGGGAAGCGGCATTCAACTTCTCGATTTGATTAGCGCGGACCCCGTGATCAAGCCCATCGTGATTCTCATTTCCGGATACTCGGAAGTCGACGAGTACAAGGCGATGAAAAAAGGCGCGGCCGCGTTTTTTCTGAAACCGTTCCGCATGAAAGATTTTGTCGATTCTGTGATTCTGATTTATCAGCAAGCACGTGAATCCGCGTAGGCGCCACTGGGGTCGCGCACCTGACTGATTACTTAAACTCCAGTTTTTCAACGACGAGAACTTCCTCCCCACCCGGCTTCTGCACGACCACCTCGTCTCCCACTTGCTTGCCAAGCAGCGAGCTGGCAACCGGAGATTTCCATGAAATCTTACCGGCCGGTACGTTGATCTCGTCTTCGCCCACGATTTGATAGACGAACGTCTGATCTTGGTCATTTGAAATTGTGATCGTGGCCCCGAACACGACTCGATCTCCCGAGAGGGTCCGCGGATCTACGACTTCGGCGCGATCCATACGATCAGCCAGAAATCGCAACCGGGAGTCAATCTCGCGCAATCGCCGCTTCCCGTAAATGTAATCCGCGTTCTCACTTCGGTCGCCGTTGCTCGCCGCCCACGCGATGGTTTCGACGAGTCTGGGCCTCTCATCGTTGAACAGACGCTGGTACTCGGCTCTTAAAAGGGCAAAACCGGAGGGGGTGATGTAATTCATTTTTTCGTTCATATTTCAATGACTAGCCCGATCCTTTGTCGCTGTAAAGAGCCCCCGCGCGCTGACCGATTTTGAAGCGGGGGAGTCCACCGACTTGGAGTCTACGGAGGTGTCGAAGACACCGAGGAATTCTCCCCAAGGGGGATCGTGTGCGTCAATCGTGGAAAAAAATTGTCGTCGCCATATTGCTTGCTTCGGGAAATTTCGCATTCACCCACATCGTCTATCTGCGAACCGCCCCGCTGTCGCGCAACCGGAGTCACCAGCAACCGATCGCCTTCGTCTCCACGGTGTCGGATGAAGTCCTTCGCCGACCCGTCACGCGGACCATCTGGCAAATGCTTGAGGCCGGCGAACCCGTCTATCCGGGTGAAGCCGTGAAGACCTCTTCAAAAGGAGAAGTGAGTCTGGAGTTCGTCGGGACGAAGAAACGCCTGGATGTGGAACCCGACTCCATGGTGGTGCTGACCCGGCATGGGAGCGAAATCGCCATGGACCTTCTTGACGGCGGCGTCTTCGTCGGCCAAGCCAGCGGCAGCCAGGAAGCC
>PSRN01000222.1 GCA_003176075.1 Bdellovibrio sp. | reverse complement strand
GCCTGATCCTCCTCCTCTGCCGCCTGATGGTCCGTCACTGCAGCCCCAAGGTCCGCCTTCGTTGCCTTGTCGTCCGCCACTATTGCGTGATGGCCTCTCTTTTTGGAACACTCCACGGTGGACTCTCCAGTCGATATCGAATAGGTTGAAAGGGTATGATCATCACTCGATGGATGGCGCCGATCAGGCCCACGCCCCAGCAGATAAAAACGCTCCTCGAACTCGAAGGACTGGAGCCTTTTGAGGAACGATTCGAGCCCAAGCAAAAGATTTCGGACCACCGCCATCCCTTCACGGAAGTGCGGGTCCTGTTACAAGGTGAGATGCTTTTCAATGTCGCCGGCAACCAGGTCTTGCTTCGCGAAGGCGACCGCATCGAGGTGCCGGCCAATACGAAACACTCCCATATTTGCCAAAGCGAAGAATCCTGCCATTGTCTTTGCGCCCAGAAAATTATTTGATTTTGTCCTTCAATATTTTGTTCTTTGATATCTTGTTATTTGATATCTCTTTATTTGCGATTTTGTCCCTTCATCCATTCCAAGTATTCGACAAGCTTTGTTTCAAACCCACGCTGGGTTGGAACATAGATCGGTTCACCGGAGGGCCGGTAGATCTGCTCCAAAAAACCAGTCCGCGAAAGATGGGGCGACTGATAGTCCTTTCGCCCTTTGGCGGTCAGGTGATGGGGAACGGCGGACAGGCCTTGCCGATCAACGATCGCCAGGGCCCGTTGATAGGCACTGTAGGCCGAGTTCGATTTTGGCGAACAACAAAGGTAAATCACCACCTGGGAAAGAACAATGCCGACCTCTGGAAGGCCGACCAAGTCCACGGCGTGCGCGGCATCAATGGCGACGCCCAAGGCTCGCGGGTCGGCGTTGCCGATGTCTTCCGCGGCCGAGATCACCATTCGCCGGGCGATCATGCGGGGATCCATCCCACCCCGAATCAGGTGAGCCATCCACAGCAGGGCCGCGTCCGGGTCACTCCCGCGTATCGATTTGATAAAGGCCGATAGGATGTCGTAGTGCTGGTCTTCGGAAAGAGCGCGGGAGGCCGATTCTCCCCGCAGTTCGACAAAATCCTTAAGTTCAAGGACCCCGCCGCGCATCTGGCGAATTGAAGAGAGATCCTGAAGATTGGCGATCAGCCTGCGCGCATCGCCCTCACAACTGCGCAAAAGCTCTTCCTGCAGTTCTGCAGTCATGACTTCATCAATGGACTGACCGTTCATCATCGCTTCAACGCTTCGATGGAGGAGTTGCTTCAGGGTTTCAGGGGTGTGGGGGTGAAGCTGTAAGACGCGAACCCGGCTGAGGACCGCCTTGTTCATCGCAACGTAGGGATTCTCGGTTGTCGTACCGATCAAGATCACCGTTCCCGTTTCCAAGGGATCCAGTAGATGGTCCTGCTGGGCCCGACTCAAGCGGTGGATCTCGTCGATCACCAGAAAGCATTTCTCTTGCGTGATGGCGCGATGGGTGTTCGCCTCTTTGACAATATCCCGCATTTGCGCGGCGGAAAAATCCGCCCCGTGCGCCTCAAACCATAGGCCCGGCACCATCGACCGCAACAGGCGCGAAAGAGTGGTCTTGCCCGTCCCGGGAGGACCATAGAGCAATAAATGGGGTATGTTGCCGCTCGCCGCCAGTTCACAGACCAGCTTCTTGGCCGCGTCCTGACCCAAGAAGTCCTCCCACCGGGTGGGTCGGATGCGCTCCGCCCAGGGCGAGGATTCTTTGCTTTTGTACGCCATCAGGGGAAGATGATCCATAGGAGTCAAGATTTAAGAGGCGCGAGTGAATTCGTCAAGTAAGGCGCCCTCTTCCTAAGCTTGATCATCCCGCCGTCGGACCGTTCAGCGAGATCGCGCAATGAGGACGGTCAGTATGGGCGGGGGAGACAGGTTAATTGCCGCCAAGCCTCCCAGTGCGATTTAACAGTGATTCAATACGAAGGGAACGAACGATCTCGACCAAGTCGTCAGTCAGTTTTTTTTGGGCCAGTTCCTCACCCTGCTGTCTGTAAGATTAACCCCGATCAACTCGCCGACATTCAATCATGCGGAATGCTCAATTTCGCGGAATACCGTCGAAGCGGTACTGGAAGCTGGTCCGCGCGGTCACGGGCATGTCCTGATTCGGGGGATCGTGAACGACTCCATAGAGGATCACCGAGGCGCGGTTCTGGAAGCTCTGCTGTTTCGTTGAATCCACCGGCGACAAGCCGCCAATGATCAAAGTGTTTTTCGCGGTGTAGGGAGTGTGGGTACTCGTGCCCCCGGTGGTCAAAGTGAAATTGGCGGAGGTGAAAACAGGTGGCGTGTTGACGTCATTCATCAGAACGCAGTTCAGTTCGGACCCCGCAACTTGAATAGCCGATGTGCTCAAGCTTCCCTGACCATTGAGATAAATATTCATGTAAACAATCTTCAACTTGGCGGTGGGGGAAGGGGCAATCCAATCAACGCTAAAAGCCCCGATATCGGTCGACAGTGCGCCCAAATCAGCCGACGGGGTGGTGGCGCTATGGCGGGAAACACACGACGAGTCAGGGGCGTCAATAAGCACGTAAAAAGATGAATCCATGGCCACGACGAAGTTCGACGAGTTGCCCTGGTTTGATTTACAGCTGGACAGGAGAATAACCAAAATCACACTGGGCAGGAAGCGAGCGCCCACGAATCTCGTCATCAGGCCTGCCCATGTTTGACTCTTTACCGTCATTAAAGCTCCAATTCTCCCATCAAATCCAAGGTCCACTTAAAGCTCCAATTCCACCATCAATTTCCCAGCACTATAGCTCCAATTCGCCATCATTAGCCGGCGGTGGAGGCGCCGGGGGCGCCCCGTTCTCCGGCGGCAAATCGCCGGATCCCCCCGGAGGGGCACTGAAATCAAGACTCGTGTCAGAACCGGCTGGAAGTCCAGCCGGGGTCGGCGGAGCTTCCAGTCCTCCTCCTCCAGTTTGACTTGGAATCACCTGACTATCAAGCTGGCCCAAAATTCGCGGCGTAACAAAGACAAGGAGTTCGTTCTTCGTCTCAGAATAAGTCGTGGCCTTGAAGAGCCATCCGATCACAGGTATCTCACCCAGCCAGGGAACCCGCCCTTCCCCGTTGCTGCTATCATTTTGATAAACACCCCCGATCACCGCCGTCTGACCGTTGCGAACCAGAACCCGTGTTTGGGTGACCCGCCTGTTGTTGGGTTTTTGACCGGTCTGGGCGTCCGCGACCTCACCAAGGAATTCACGCTGAACTTTGAGCTTCATCATGACAGCTCCGTCGTTGGTGATCTGCGGAGTCACCTCCAGGAGAAGCTTGATTTCCTTGAACGACACGCTGTTATTGACCACGCCGGCGGAAGCCGTGGAACTGCGAATGGGAGTTTCAATCGTCTGTTCGATCGAGGCCGCCTCGTTGTGCATGGTCACGATCCGGGGAGCCGAAAGAATTTTTGCTTTTCCTTCTTTTTCAAACAATCCGAGACTGGCCGAAAGATCACCCAGGATATCGAAGGTGCCGAGCGTGAGATCAAAACTGAAAGTGCGTTGCCCGGCCGAATCCGGCGTGATGCCAATATTGGGTGTCATGAAAATGGGGTTGGCGTCGGTTCCTCCGACCCGGGTTTGCGCCCCCGTCGCATGCCAATTGATGCCCATATTTTGTTCGGCGTCTTCCTTCGCCTCGACCACTTTGCCTTCAATCAGAACCTGCTGCGGCGGAACGTCGATCGATCGGATGACCTTGACCGCCCGCTCGATGTTTTCCTCGGCATCGGTGATGATCAGTGACGAGGTCCGTGGGTCAGAGGTCACCGTTCCCGCTTTATTGAGAAGACCTTTGACCTGTTTTTCAAGATCTTCCACTTTGGCGTAATTCACTTGCACCGTGCGAACTTTTGGCGTCGCGTTGAGACGCCGTTGGGTTTGCAGGGCCATCGCTTCTTTTTCTTCGCCCCGAAGGTCGGTCAAATTGGAGATGCGAATGACGTTCCCGGTCCGCGAGTACCCGAGCTTCTTGGTTTTCATCAGGAGCACGAGGGCCTGGTCCCACGGAACGCTTTTCAGTTTCACGGTGATCTTGCCGCGGACCTCCTCGGAAAGAATCAAATTCACGTTGGCTTCGTCGCTGATGATTTTGAAGATTTCACGGATATCGACGTCATCCGTCTCAATGGAAATTTTCTTGCCGTAAAAGGTTTGGTTGTTGGCGATAAAGTCTTCCAAGTTTTCCGACGTCATGAGCTTCGAAACAGCGGCCCCTTCCGCAGGCGCGCCAGAAGGCGAAGCGGCGGGCGGAGCACCGGGTGGAGCGGCTCCGCCCCCTTCCGCGCCGGGCGGTGGCGCCGCCTGCGCGGTCGCGGGCGCGGCGCCTGAGTTCACGACCAATAGTGCATTGCCCTCGGCCTGCACCGTCGGTTCGGGGACGTTCGGTCGCAGTTGCAACACGATTCTGGTGACCGTGCTGCCTTTCTTTTGGTAAGCGTCGATGGCCCCGTAGCTGCCCTCAAAATCCTTGGTGTTCAACGACCGCTTTAACTTTTTCGGCAGCTTCGAGTTGGGAATCTCGATGATGAATTGGTTGTTCTCGGCGGCGGAGCGGGTGGTGAACTGGAGTGGCCCGTCGGCCTCGATGACCACGGTTCCCCCATTGTCGTTCGCGCGATATTGCAATGCTTTGATGTGAACCAGGGCCGGCTTGTTTTCCAGCGCTGGCGCCGGCGCTTCAGGAAGCGGGGCCACCTCAGGCATCGCGGGTGGGATCTCCGGCGCCGGGATCGGCGGCTCCTGAATTCCCGGTGCTTTTGCCATCTTCTCTTGTCCCGCGTCGACCGCCGGGGGAATATCCACTGGCGGTTGCTGGGGTTGCGCCGGTTCCGCATCAAAAGCGGCGAACTCATCCGGCGGCGCGGCTCCCGGTTTTCCTCCAGGAGCCGGCGGAGCGCCTTGCGGAGGCGGAGTTTCACCCGCCTGTGAAAGTTCGTTTTCGATCATTTGATCTGGCGAACCGGCGGCCGGCGCGGCTTGCTGGTCCGCCGGTGCCGCCGGCTTGTCTTCAAAGGAAGTGAAGTCATCCTTCGGTTGGCCGGTGTCAGCGCCCACCGATTTGGCCGCCTCATCCATGCCGGCAAGGCTCCCCGCTTCCTTGGCCGCTTCAGCTCCCGCCGCGCCTTCGACGCCGGCATCCAGCGGCTCGGCGTCCTCCACCGTTTGCGTCGAACAAGCCATCAGCCCAGCGACCATAGTCGCAATAATGAAGTGTCTGACCATCGTCAGAACAATGAAGTGATTAGAGAATCCTTCCATGGAAAACTCCCGTGTCTTTTTGTGAAGCCCTTACTTTTTCATTGCCATCACAATCGGTACCGCATTCTTGAATGTCCCATCCGCATTGGCCTTTACCAAGACTATTTCACTCTCTCGAATCGCGGCTACGACAGCTCCTTCTCGACCGAGCCTCACTTTCTGGCGGATGGTCCAGACCTTTCCATCAGGCGTCGAGACCATGGCCTTGGGCTCGGGAACATTCCAAAGAACTCCCACCAAGTGATATTGCTTGAGTTCATACGATTGAAGCGGGTCGTGCGGATCGTAATCGACTTCTCCGGTGGATTTTAAGACGGTTGAACGGGCGTCACTCATACCTTCCGGGAAAAAAGGATCACGCAAGCCCTCCGGAGAATAAGTGAAAGCATCACCAACACTGGGGAGCGGAATCGCTGGGGGCGCGGCATTGTTCGCCGGTGTCGTTGTTGGTGGCTGGGACGTTTGAGTCCCCGCTGTTCCCGCTGCCCCCGCTGCGGCTGCTGGTGCGGGTGCTGGTGCTGCTGCTGGTGCTGGTGCCACTGCCCCCGCTGCCGCTGCCGCGGGTGCCGGCGGAGACTGCGGTGGTTCCCCCGGCGGGGACTCTGGCACTGGATGAGGTTGCGCACGCAAGCGGCGATTCGCTGGCGCGCCCGCGCTTGCCGGATCTTCACTGGTTGGCGCGCCATTCTCTTCAACGGAAGGAGCCATCCCTTCCTCCATTGCTGGCGGCGCTTGCCCGTCGGGGGCGGGGGGAAGTTGCCCTTCGGTCGGCATCGCTTCAGCTGGAGGCGGGGGCATTTGAGCCCCCGCGGGTGCTGGCGGGGGGGGCGATTGCGCCCAGAGTCCCACCACAACCCCCAGAAGAATCATCGCCATGGCTGCGATACGGGTGATCACCCTGACGCTCATCATCTTCTCCCCGGCGTCGGCGTCGGCTTTTGGTTGCCGACAAATCGAAAGCTCGCAATTTCCGCTTCGAAAGGAAGCCGGCGATTCTTGAGATCCGTTGAAGCCGCCATGTTGAAGCTTCTAACCCGATAGATTCTCTCGACACTGGCCATCTTGTATAAAAACATGGTGATTTCCGAATAGGTCCCATCGGCGCGAACGCTGATCGGCAGAATCTCTAAAATATCCTCACGAATGGTCTTGCGGGGCTCTTTTGTCCTGATCGACACCCCGGCGATTTTGGAAACGGAGTCGACCGTGCGAATGACTTCCGACATTTGCATGTCCGAGGGAACGGCCGCCGAAACAATTTTGAACTGATCGGTCAAGGCGGCATAGCTTTCCTTGAGCTGCTTGATGCGCGCCAGGGCGAGGTCTGACTCCTTTTCTTTCGCCTTCTCCGCGTTCAATTGTCCTTTCACATTCGCGATGCGGGCATCCACCGCCGAGCCATCGTCGAAGAAGGGGCTGATGTAGAACAAGAAACTTAAAACCCCGGCCAAAATAAACGCTTGGTTTGTGCTCAATCTGGCGATTCTTGCAAGGATGGGTTTCATTGGGTCTTCTCCAAGTTGCAAGTGATCTCAAAGGTCTTCAAGACCCCTTCTTCCTTTGTCGACACTTCATTCGATCGCACCAAGCTCACGTCTTTGAGGTAGGCGCTCTTCTGCAATGAATCCATGAAGGCCGTCAGCTCGGAATCAAGATTGGTGAGCCCCCCGAGCACAACCCGACCCTCCGTGGACAACTCCAGTTTTTTCAACCAGACCTTGGGTGGAATGGTCCGTTGAATGTAATCGAGAACGCGGACCTCGCGCATGCGATCCTTCTTGATGCTGTTCAAAGCGTTGATTTGAGCCTGCAGTTTCTGTTCTTCCTTCTCGAATTTCTTGATCTCTTCAACCGCGGCGGCCGCGTCCCGGTTCTTTTTCGAAACTTCATTGTGCTCGGCTTCAAGTCTTCGCAGATTCGCGTATTTCTCGGGAACAATGGCGTCCGAGTAAATGAAGAGCACCACGGGACCAATAAGCAAGATCACTGCCCGGACAACCAGGTTGCGTGTCTGGGCGCTCTCATCGCCGCCCCCCAGACCGCGCAGCTCCTCCTCGAAAGCCGCATCGGGGGATATTCCCTTTTTCTTCGCTCGACCCGCGGAGGTCGCGAGGTTGATGCGGATCATGACTCGCCCGCCTTCCGCAAGCTGAGCCCCAGTGAAATTCCCGCATAGGGCGCGATTTGCTCCAAGTACTCGCTTGAGAGCTTGCGGCTTCCGGAGGCGATACGAACGAAAGGGTCAAACCAATCGAATTTATGCTTGGTGACTCGTCCCAGATTGTTGATCAGACCGGGGGTCGCCGAACCACCACCGCTGTACAGAACCTGATTCAGACCGGAGGCCGCGTTGCCGGCACTCCCCAAGAAAAAATCAAAACTGTTTCGCACCTCTTCGCAGACGTACTCGGTGGTGGTGTTGATGATCGTGTGAACCTCATCGGGAACGGCGCCACCCGCCGCCGCCGAAAGTTTGAGAGACTCCGCCTCCACCAGCGTGACTCCCATTTCCTTGTGGATGTCATTGGTAAAGTTTTGTCCCCCGATGGGCATGTCCCTGCTGAACACAACTTCACCCCGGTCGACCACCACGAAATTGGTGATCGAAGACCCGATATTCAAAATCGCGACCGTCGCCCCGTCGGGTCTCCCGTAATTGAACTCGAAAAGATTCGCCAGCGCAAACGCGCTCACGTCCAGAACTCCCACTTTGAGTCCGGCCTGTAGAATGATGTTTTGATAGGCCGTGACCAGCTCGTTTTGCGCGGCGATCAACAGCACGTCCATGTTTTCGGATGTGTCCTTCGGATTGATGATGTGATACTCGAGCGAAACGGCGTTGGCGTCGAAGGGAATGTACTGTTCGGCCTCCCAGCGAACCTGGTCGGCGACGAGATTCCCTTCGATCCGCGGGATGGTGATTTTTTTGACGATCACCGCGGTTCCGAAAAGTCCCACCGCCACGTTGGTCCGTTTGGCGCCAATTTCACGATACAGGCCGCGAACCGCGGAGGCGATGGCATTCACGTCGGTGATATCACCGCCGTTCAAAGCGTTCCCCGGCGTTGGGACGATCCCAAAATTCAGAAGCTTCGCGCCCTTTCGCCCGACTTCAAGTTCCGCGATTTTGATCGAGCTCGAACCGATGTCGAGTCCAAGGACTTTGTTACTGCTGAGGAACCACATCACGCGTCTCCACACCCGTGGCGGCTCACGCCGCCCACGCTACCCGTCGCGGCTCATGCCGCCCATGCTACCATGATAAATTATTGAATCCTCGACAAGAATTGTCAAATTACACCCGAGGCCTCTGCGGACACCGACTTGGACGGCGCCGCCCACGCTGGCTCACTGGGGATCGACGGGAAAGAGCCATCTCCAATAGCCTTGCGCTAGACTTT
>PSRN01000157.1 GCA_003176075.1 Bdellovibrio sp. | reverse complement strand
GCATCCAAAGAATCAGTGGTTCGAATATTCTTCGGTACCACTTTCGTTGCCAGTTCTTCGAGGGAGTTGAAGCCCAAAAAACGCAACATCTCACGGGCCTCAAAGTCGGATGGGCCGATGTGTCGACCGATAAATTCTTGGTTTGTACTGTGGAGGTGCCGAAGGCACCCACTTGGTTCAACGGAAGAGAATGGCTGGCCTTCGTTCACTTGAAACCCCTTTATTTTAGATAACACCCGTGGCTCTGCGGAGGTGCCGGAGGCACCGACTTGGTCCTTCGCCGCCCACGCAACACCCGTGGCTCTGCGGAGGTGCCGAGGTAGCCAAGTCGGTGCCTTCGGCACCTCCACAGACCGACTTGGTCCTTCGCCGCCCATGCTCGGTGGATGGAAATCAATTCCACCCTGAAGAGGTATCATGTTCTACTTTTAAGAGGCAACCATCACTTAGTCTTAAAGAAGACTTCTGGTTTTCACTTAGTTTTTAAGAAGACTTCTGATTTTTAAGAAGACTCTAATTCAGCTTCTTCGCGCGCGTTTCCTAGTGGACTTTCGGCGGCCCGATGCCGCTTTCTTAGTCGTCGTTCGTTTCTTGCCGCGCAAGCCGGACTGAATTTTGGATTCAGCTTCTTTCGCGACACGGATGACCGATTGAAATGTCTTGTCCAATTCTTTCTCGAGTTTCCCCTGGCGCTTTTCCCAATTTGACCGCAAGCCGTTGATACGCACCTGGATGGCTTTTAATTTCTTATGCGCTTCAGGTTGGACGTTGCTTTTCAGTCGATCAACCTCTGAGCGAATTTTATGAAATTCTTCAGTAAGAGCCGACAATCCTTTGGGGCCCGTTAGATCACTCAGTAATTTGCTGAGATTTAATGAATAAGCCATATTTTCCTCCCAGAAAAAGAGACCACTTTGTTTTGATAACAAATACCAACAGGAATAGCCAGCGTTATCTGAATCGTTCTTATGTTCAGAATCAAGGGAGATTTGTTAAATATGAATGAACAGACGTGACCCTCATACCCTCGAGCCTTCTCGGCGCCTCGGTCGATTTTGCAACTGAAAATGGTATTACCACTTGCCGTTTAAGGTGCGCCCGTTGATCAGTCCTAAAGTCCGTGGTAGGCGGCAGTGTGGACCGCAAAACTTTTCTGGAAAACATTTGGGAAAAATACCCATCGGCGCCATTGGCGCCGCAAGAACCGTCGGCGAGGCAAACCTTACAGCCGACGTCGCAAGCGTCTTCAGCGTGGTGGCATTGGGGTCGGTTCGTGGGGCTGGCCAAGGATGAAATGCCCGAGGGTCAGTTGATTCTTCTGCAAGGGGAGGAAAAACTGTCTTTAAGCGTTCATCGGCGCCGTGTCGGTGCGGTTCGTGCTGAAACATCTTTCGAAGACTTTTTATCCATCCTGAGTTTTGGAGATTGGCTGGCGGTGAGCGAAGATGAAATCATGTTATTGGCGCCGGCCCTCGTGGAGCCAAAGATTTCGCCGGTGAGTGAGCGAGTCCTCAAGGACTGGAATGATTTTCGCTTGAAGGTTGAAATTTTCTTTACGCAACGATCTTTCTTGCAAGTGGCCACTCCCAGTTTGGTCGGCTGTCCCGGGACGGAACCCTTTCTTGACGTGTTTTCGTTGGAACTGCGCAAAGGGTCCCGCCAGTTGCCGCGGTTTTTGCCCACCAGTCCCGAACTGCAGCTCAAAAAGATGTTGGCCATGGGCTTTGCGAAAATTTTCGAAATTCGACCTTGTTTTCGCGACGGCGAGATCTCTGACCGGCACCAGCCTGAGTTTTGGATGCTTGAGTGGTATCGGGCCTTCGCGGATTTGCGGGCCATCCGCGAGGACCTGAAGGCCCTGATCCGACAAGTGACCGGTGATATGGAACTCCCTTTTCATCAGGCGACAGTGGCCGATCTTTTCCATCGACACTTTGGTTTTTCTTTGACTCCCCAGACGACCCGCCGGGAGCTCGAATCCCTGGCTGTTCGGTTGGGTTTGCAAGTTCAAGCGCAGGAAAATTGGGACGACTTGTTTGGCCGCATCTTTGTCGATCGGATTGAGCCTTTGTTGTCGTCAGAAGAGCCGCTGTTTCTGGAGAAGTATCCGCCCTCGCAAGCCGCTTTGGCCCGTGTCACCGAAGATGGCTGGGCTGATCGCTTTGAGCTTTATTGGCGGGGTTTTGAAATCGCCAACGCCTTTCATGAGTTGAATGATCCGCAGGTTCAGCGCCAGCGAACGGAGGTGGATTCGCGGGAAAGGTCGCGCTTGGGAAAAGCGCCGCTGACGGCGGACGAAGAATTTTTTCGCGCCTTGGATTCAGGAATGCCGCCCTCGGGAGGTATCGCGCTGGGGCTGGAACGTTTATTCATGGCTTGGCGGGGGCTTCGCAGTTTGCGGCAGCTGAGGGTTTTTTTCGAGTCGCCGGAAGCTTGAGCCTATCTCAAACGGAACCATTTATGAGATGTGTAAAAGTCGAACCTCGTTCCCGTCGCGTTCCATCAAGTTCCATCAGTTTCCATCACGTTCCATTATGGAAGACAGCCAAACTTTTTTCGTCTGGAATGCACTATTTTATAGACATGGGAACAAAGAGAGAGTTCGATAAAATCGGCATTTCTGCTGGTGTTTCTGAGGGGGAACTCATGGATGGTTTTGCAAGTTTTTTTGCAAAAGTGGCCCTAGCATTCGAGCATGGTGGCTTTTGGATGTATCCGATTCTGGTTTTTCAAATCTTCTCATTGGCGATCATTGTTGAAAGGGCCTATGCCCTGTTTGTCCGGCGCCGAACAAACCAGGGATTTTTTCTTCACGGCCTTGAGGACTTGATCCGCAGAGGCGAATTGGGAAAGGTCATTCATTTGTCTGAAAGCGGCGCTCCCCGTTCACCCATCGCGCGGGCCGTTCTTTCGGGCGCGCAGGTTGCCGCGCACTTCGGTGGCCGCAATGAAATCCAAGGGAAAATGGACGAGGTCTTGTTGCATGAAAACGCTCAGCTCGATCGGCGCGTGCCTTTTTTGGCGATGCTCGGCAACGTCGCCACCTTGACGGGGCTATTGGGCACCATCACGGGAATGATCAAATCCTTCGCGGCGGTGGCCTTTGCGAACCCGGTGGAGAAAGCCGCCCTTCTTTCACAGGGAATATCGCAGGCGATGAATTGTACCGCCTACGGGCTTATTGTGGCCATTCCCGCCCTGCTGGGCTACGCGATTTTGCAAAACCGAGTCAATTTGTTGGCCGAGGATCTCAACCAAAGCGCGCTCAAGGTCTTCAATTGGCTCAGTTACAATTTTGATCCGGTGACTTTGCGCAACGATCTGAACCGGCGAGCCGCGGGACTTGGTACGAAGGCCCGTGGAGGTACTGACGGAGCCGCCTCGGGCGGCAAAGCTGCTGAAGGCGGCGACTTGGTCTGCGGAGGTGCCGAAGGCACCGACTTGGTGTGCGGAGGTGCCGAAGGCGGCGACTTGGAGGTTCGCGCATGAGCCGTCAGGCCCGTCATCTTGATTTTGATCTCAACCTGGTCCCGTTCATCGACCTGTTATCCACTTGCATTTGTTTTTTGCTGATGACCGCGGTGTGGACGCAAATTGGCTCCCTGGCGGCGGGGCAATCGGTGGGTGATGCGTCGGCGGCCGATGCTGAAAAAAAGCCGAGGATCTGGGTGCAGTTGGAAGATCGCGGCACAGTGCAATTTGAAGTTCAAGACGCGCGCGTCTCCAAGGACCTGGAGAAATTTCAAGTTGAGGCCCGGCAAGGTCGTTTGAACCTGGTCGGCGTGGAGGCGGCCCTTCGGCGGATTCGCGCGCAAGACCAGAATGTGACCACGGCGATGATTCAGCCCCGGGCTTCTTCCGTTTACGAGGAGTTGGTGGATTTGATGGGTCGATTCAAGAAACACGGGGTGGGCAATCTCGGCGTTTCTCCGCTTTAAACGAGGGAAGGAGGGGGATCAAAGTGAGCGAAACAGCTTTGCGGGGTTCCAGCCTATCGATTCTCGATTCACTCTCTGTCCTGCGGCCCGCTTCGGGCGCTCTTCAGCGCAAAGTTGTCACCGAGCTTTTACTCACCGCTTTGGTGGACGCCTTTTCGATTCTGGTGATTTTTCTGCTGATGAGTTTTTCCTCGACCGGTGAAATTCTCTTTGTCGGTCGATCCATGGAGCTTCCCAAATCCAATCAAGCCGGCGTGTTGGAACGGTATCCGGTGGTCAAGGTTGAGCGGGGCCAAATTTTTCTCGAAGACCAACTCGTGCCGGCGGGTCGCCTTGAAGCCGCCCTGATGGAGCTGCACCGGAAGCTCTTCGAAACTCAAGGCGGTCAGGATAACCCTGGAATTCTGACGATCCAAGCGGATCGGAGAAGCAAATATGATGAACTTAACCAGGTCGTGGTGGCTGCCGGCCGGGTTGGATTCAATGAACTGCGATTCGCTGTATTGATGGGATCAGCGGATGAAGAAACACCTTAGATGCGCTCTTAATTCGATTCCTTGATGGTGGTGCAAATGAAGTTGGAAAAGGGATCCGTCGCAAGAATTGTTTTCCCGTTGGCCGGGTCAGCGATGCTGCTGTCGCCGGTGCCGATGCTGGAATATTTCGCTGCGGCGACTGAGCAACCGTCGCCAGGCGATACTTCGGCCGAGGATCTGCTGATCGATAAGTTCGCCGCGGTTCGAGCGAAGCTTTCATCTTCGGATCCGTCGAAAGTTCCGGTCACTCTGCGCTTGGCGGATCTCCTGTCGGAACGGGCAAGGAAGAGTTCACAACACCAAATCGAATTCCCAACCCAACTACACCCGACTCAACACCAAAACGATCGGGCGCGGGCCATTGATCTTTACTTGTCGGTTGTTGATTCGGCGCCAGCGGATAACCAAGCGCGAATTTATCTGCAAGTGGCTCACCTTTATGAACTCAATGGGGAGGTCGACAAGGCCATTTCCTCCTATGAAAAACTTCCCGCGCTGAAGGTTGTCGGTGAAGCGCAATTGGCCGAAGCCGAGTTCGCACGGGCTGAGATTTATCTGCGAGGCCGGCAATTGGCGCGAGCCCGCCCCCTCTACCAACGACTGATCAATGGCGCCCGGCCGGACCTTCAAGGCTTGGCCGCCCATCGTTTGGCGTGGGTCGACTTTCACGAGAGCCGATTCAAAGAAGCCGTAGAGGAGCTTGTTAATATTTTGCGAAGTCCGCGCCTCCTCCGGCGCGGCACCGGCGCGCCGTCTGGTGAATCGTCTGGCCCGGACGCGCAATTTCAAGAGGAAGTCTCTCGCGACTTGGCGACCTTTATGGTCAAGCGAGGCATTCAACCCGACGACAGGGCGACGCTTTATGAGCTCAGTCCCGCCTCATGCCGGATCGAAAATCTCAGGACCTTGGCTGGCGAGGCCGAGCGTTTGGGTCAAAGCGAGAACGCCCTTTCGATTTGGCGATTCTTGGGCGAACAACAAAAGGGCGAACTGGACCGTTGTGAGAGCTGGGTCCACGTGGCGCGACTGGAGATGGCCTCGCAAAAAAATTCTGAGTCGTTGGCTGCCTACCGACAGGCCGCCTCGGCTTGGGAAAGAAATGGCTCCTGCCGTGAGGAGCGCCGATGCCAGGACCTGCGCCAACTGCAGAAGAATTTCTTGCTCGAATGGAATTCGGCGCAAAAGGAAAATCCATCGGCGGAGCTGATCTCGGCTTATGAAGTCTATCATCGCCAGTTTCCCAGCGATGACCTGATGACAATCCAGATGGCGCAAGCGGCGCGGCTCCGCCGCGATTTTGCAAGAGCCTTCGCGTCTTTGGTGGAGGCCGCTCAAAACCCGGGTGAACATCAAGAACAGGCGCTGCTGGCGGCTATCGAAATCGCGGAAGTGGCAAAGAACACGAATTGGCTGAAGCAGGCTCTTGAGCTCTACGTTGGGAAGTCCGACGGAGCCGCCTCGGACTGTGGAGGTGCCGAAGGCACCGACTTGGGCGGCGGAGCTGAAGCGTGGG